>JBAXTC010000328.1:0-8023 GCA_037130375.1 Verrucomicrobiota bacterium
TGGAGCGCGGACATTCTTGTCCGCCTCCGTGCGCGCGCCGGCGTGGGAAGCGGACAAGAATGACCAATGCCACTAGGATTTGATCCCAGAGAAGGCCCGAGAAACCGGTCCAAGCCTTTATCCCGTAGGGACATGCGAGAATAGACCAACGTTTAAACGTTGGGAACCAGCGTCCGCAGTACGATAAGTCCTGAAAGGACGACTGACCGATCTTGCAGGGATTCAGCCGTCCCTGTCGGGACTTATGCACCTCTAAACCCGCGCACCCAACGTTTAAACGTTGGGCTAGTGTCGGCCATCCCTCCGGGATGAGGAGGGTCAAATCCTAGCGGCATTGGACATTCTTGTCCGCTTTGCGCCACATTTGACCCCCCGGCGGACAAGAATGTCCGCGCTCCAATCCAAAATTGCTGGACCTGAACCGCCCCCTCCCCAGTAGCGGCTGCGATCAATAACCGTGCCCAGGCATTACGGCTGGTTATTGGCGGTGGTTGTCCTTGGCCCGGATAAACTGACCGTATTGCCCACCAGCATGTTCCCCAGGACCATCACCCGGTCCGTGGCGTTTCCAACCCGAATCGCCACGCCAACGTTGTCGGTGAAATAGTTTCCCTGGATGATAGCCCGACCGCTGATGATATTGATGGCCGGTTGGGTGGAATCCCAGGATAAGAAACGCGCATTGGATAACGTCAGGAGACCGCTGTTATTCCAGGAAACCGGCTGACGCAGCGACCCCCAGAAACTCGCCCCGTTGACATTAAGGCCGCTGGCGCCCGGGATTCCCTGGATGCCGATGTGATTGGTGCCACCACCCGCGTTGGCGAGGTTCAGGTTCGAGATATGCACAGCGTAAGGTTGAGTGTCCCTGAGTTGCAGGCCAATATCCACATTGTCAAAGTTCACGTTGCTCATCTGCCCGTTCATCGATCCGCTGGCGGAGGCGCGAAATCGGGTGCCGATGTAGTATCCCCAGGAAAAAACGTCCTGCACAACCTCCCAATCGGTTCGCATGAAATCGAACGTAACCGCATTCGCGGACTGGAAGGCTTGAATCCCGGCAGCCTGCGACCAGAAGGGCCAGAAATGGATGTCCATAATCCGGCCAATATCGTAACACTGGTCAACGGCAATGCCCACCAGCAGTGGCTGGCCGTACACCGAACGGACAAAGTGACGCGGGCATCCATGCGTTGCCAAATCAATTCCGAGGTAGGGATTCACCAGCAGAACATTTTGGATGGTAATATTCTCTCCACCCGGGCTGCCAATCGCCCAGGGATAAGGCGTTGGCGGGTTGCTCTCCACCTGGTTCGGGTAATAAATGGTCACGCCTTCCAACGTGCAGTTGTTGCCCTGCATGCTGATAAAAGGGACGCCTGACGTTGCGCCCGCACCCTCGACGGCCAGCAGCGTCGTCCCCAAATACTGCGAGAAGGCCGTCACCGAGCGCCAAACCCCGACAAGGCTTGTTTGCGCCGGCACCAGAAGATGGCTGCGGATCATGTAGTTCCCGCGCGGAAGAAAGACCACCCCGCCACCATTGCTCCCCGCGGCATTGAGCGCAGCCTGGATGGCGGCGGTATCGTCGTTTGTGCCATTGCCTTTTGCGCCATAGGGCGGGTTTTGGGCATTGATGTAGCCGAGTTGGAAATTGAGTTTGGACTGGCCTATAGTGCCGTCAGCAATGGCTGAAGCTGTTACGGCGTTGAGCGCCAAATTGGCGGCGGTGATGGCACCATTTGCGATAGAGGGAGTCGTGACGGACCCAGGGGCGAGATTGGCGGAGGTGACCGCGCCCTGAGCCAGAGCCGGCGAAGTGACCGCCTGCGGGGCAAGTTTCACGGCGGTGACGGAGCCGTTGGCCAGGGCCGGGGTGATGACGGCGTTCACCGCCAATTGAGCGCTGGTAATTGCGCCAGCGGCTATGCTCCGAGTGGAGACGGCCCCCGCGGCCAGGTTGTTGCTGGTCACGGCCCCATTGGGCACACTGGCGGCCATCATCGCAAACCCGGAAGACGTCAGCCACTGATCGGGGGACAGCAAGGCAAAACCATTGGTGCCGTCGTCAAACCAGATTCGCAGCCGGAGGTCGGAGTTCGTGAATACCGTCGAAGTCACAGGCTGCATATTGGCACCGCCGAGGACGACTGTGAACAGCCCTCGAATGACGAGGTTGGTGATTGCTTGATGGGGTTGGCCTCCTCCGACGCTGGAACCGTCATTGCTCCAGAATGTGGCCGTGCCATTGCTGTTGACCAGAGCGAATTTGAAAAGGCCGGTGCCGCTGTAAGGCGCGGCACCGGCGGTAATGGACCCTTGATACGTTATCGCCTGCGGAACCTGTGACTGCGCGGCTGGCAAGGCAATCGCCAGCCACGCAGCAATCCACAGGCATCTGGGGATGTTCAACGACACAATCGCTCCAGACTTCTTTTGAATCGAGCGGCCCAGGGCGCGCTCAGAACAAAGGATAAGGCGGATATTGCAGTCGGAAAAACTGCAGTGGCTTGATGACTGGCGGAGTGTAACTGTTGGTGAAGGTGTTCGAGACGCTCATGACGTTGGTGAATAATCCGCCAACGGTGGGTGCGGATTGGAGGGTAGCCGTCCCGAACCATTTCACCGTGGGAACCGCATTGGTCTGCTGAATACCGATCGATTGGAGCATGTTGATGCCCTGGTATGGACCGCACGGGCGGATGACATCATATCGGACGCGCGAGACAAAGACAACCCCACTGTCCAGATTGGTCGAGACGGCGCGACTTGTGGTAATACGACACACGGATTGCGGTCCTTGATTGACCCCAATGAAGTTCACATTAGGCAGGTAAAAAGAAGCGTCCACCCACTTGCCGGTTCCTTTCAAAACGGCGCGGGCATTGTACGGAGCCGGCGGAGCGCCAACGATCGTCGCAATTCCATTTATATAGCTATTGTAAGCATTCATGCCGATGCGAGCGCCCACCAGGTTCGGATCGTCGTAATAGGTGAGTTGGATGGAAACATTAGCGTTGTCCTGCATGTTGGGGCCAAAAACATTGTTCAGCAGCGCGAACTGGATATTGACGGAGCCCGTGCCTGGGGCCGGGGCCTCCGCCAAACGCCGGTCGTCCGGGGGGCCGGCCATTTCCACCACCATTGGCTGGTCGCCACCCGAGGTACCGGTCGTCACGTTATTCGTGATGCCATTGCGGGGATCCCATTCGGCGAAATAGCCATAGTTCGTCGAGCAAATCATAGGATTCATATAGTAATCCGGCTCTGGATCCTGCCCGGCCAGAGCATTGGTTCCACCCCGGAATAGGCCCAGTTCAATGCGGTCAATAAAGGGATAGCCCCCATTGGCGAAAGTCAGCGTCGGGCCGCCGGTCAGTGGCGCCGTTCCGACCCCGACCAAGTTCACTCCCGGGATCGAAAACGCCAGTTTCAACCATTTGCCGGTGCCGGTCAGCGTGTAAGACAAGCCCGCAAAAGGGGCCAAATCACCCTGCGCATCGGTGGCATATTGGGCCGGCATGATCTGCGTTCCGGCCAAATTGGGATCATCGTAAACCTCGATACCGAGCTTCATGGTTCTGGGCGTGTTGCAGGGCAGTCCCAGGTAGTTGCTCAGGATGCCAAAATTCATAAGACCGCTGGTGGTTTGGATGGCGGTGCGGAGGTCACCGGCCGGGCCGACGCCGTTTTGAACCTCGTAGGTCTCGCCCTGTTCGGGATTATTGATCACGATAAGATAATTGGTTATCTTTTGGTTGAAGTCGATGTAGGTCAAATTGACCGGAGGCTCCACCGGGCAGGTGGCGGGGGGGGTGAACACATTGACTTGATTGCTGGTTCCGAATGCGCCTTGTGGGCCCACCGCAATCGCACGGACTGCCAAACCGGCGCCAATGCCTTGGATGCGCAGCGTTCCGCCGTTGACTCCGCCGTTTTGGCCACCGCCGCTCGTAATGGACGTGTCGCCCACAAAGCGAAAGGTCGTGGCGGGATCGATGGGGTTGGCCACTGTAAACAACATCCAGTTCCAGACCGCATTATTGGCTCCCTCAGGCACGGTGCCTGCGCTCGCACCGTTCAGATAACTTGGGATCTGGCCCTCCAGGAAGGTCACGCCTTTCCCACTGCCATCACCGTTGTAAAGAGAAGAATTCCCATAGACCTGCAGCAGGATGTCGATCACAGGGACGTTGGCAAACATGGTGTAGTTTGGGTCGGCAATGTTGAGGTTATCGCTGGTCGCCTGGTCGCCAAACAGGCCATTTAAGGTAATCCCCATGTACGCCTGGTCGCCGCCGTTGGCCAGGGACAAAGCACCGCTCCAACCGGGCGGGGTGTTGAACGAGGCGTTCGGGTCGATAATGACATAGTCAACGATCGAGTTGGTGTCGATGCTGGCTGGCCAATCGTTCGGGCTGAACGGCCCGGTTTGAGCCTGTAAACCGGCGATGGAAGCCAGAAGCAATCCCAGTATTGCACTGGAACGATTCAGCCTTGCAAGGCTGGCGATTGTGGATGGTGTGGGTTTCGGTTTCATAGATGAATGGATTTTAGATAATATGGTTTTCATAACGGGTTTCGGTTTCGCGTTTAATTAACTAAACGAACATACCTAATCCTTGAATGTTGAATCATCTGCGCCAAATAGTCCAACCTTTTTTTTGCGCGTCTTTTTGCGCAGCGGGTACATCCTATGCTGTGCGAGATCGTCGCCTCTTTGGTTCTTGCGCCGCGGAGTTGGTACGGGGATATTTCGCGCCATGAAAGTGCTGCGATTTCTTCGCAATCTACTCATCGCCGTCGCAGCCATTATCCTGGTCGCGTTGATTTGTGTTGGCGGGGTTTGGCTCTATTTCCACCCGCGCCTTGAAGTGGTCAGCGCGGTGGTGTATGGCCACCGGCAAGGCCAGGATTTGACGCTCGATGTCCTGCGCCCGGCCAAACCTAACGGAATCGGGATTGTGCTGATGGCCAGCGGGGGCTGGAAGTCACAGGCGGGTTCCTTTCAGGCGTGGATTGTCGCCCCTCTCTTGCGTCGCGGTTACACCGTGTTCGCCGTGTATCATATCCCACAACCCGAGGCAACTGTGATGGAGATTACGGAGGAGGTCAATCGCGCGGTGCGCTTCATCCGGCGCAATGCCGGCCACTACGGCGTTGACCCCCGGCGATTGGGTGTTACGGGCGGAAGTTCCGGCGGGCACTTGAGCCTCATGTTGGCGACAAGAGGAGGCCCCGGCGAAGCAAACGCCACCGACCCGGTTGACCGCGAAAGCAGCGCCGTTCAAGCCGTCGCCATCTTCTATCCCGTCACGGACCTTTTGAACCTGGGCAAATCCACCGAGAATCTCGGTGACGGTGGTCCGCCCAAGAGCTTTGTGAAAGCATTCGGCCCCACTGTTACGAATCTGGCAGCCTGGAAGGTCATCGGCCACGAGATGTCACCCATTTTCCATGTCACATCCAACCTTCCGCCTTCGCTGATTTATCATGGCGACGCCGATACGCTGGTGCCGCTGGACCAGTCGGAGCGGTTCCAGGCGGAGGCGCAAAAGGTGGGGCGCACCGTTGAAGTGGTCGTCCACCACGGCGGCAAGCACGGTTGGCTGTCCATGTTCTGGGATCTGCGTCAATTCGCAAACTGGTTTGACCGTTACCTGCGCCAGCCGGCGGCGTGAACTCCGGCTCTTCGTTTTCCGATGAAAACCATCAAACTTATTCTCGCCAGTTTCCTGCTGGCACTGGCGGCCGTTCCCGCCGTCTCGGGCCAGGATTCCCCGTCCCTTCCCTATGACCAGAAGTCAGGCGGCAGTGTGTTCTTTTCGACTGTATGGGTCTGCCTATAGGGCTAGAGAACCATCTCCTTGTAGTCGAACAGCAGTCGCTCGTCGATGAACGGGTGTGCGTCCGTTCCGCCCGCTGCTCCGTCCAGCAGCACCGAGCGTCTTTCCATTTCGTTTTCGCCAAAACTGTCGCCAAACACTTGCTTCGTATCCCTGTTCGCGCTATATTCGCTTTAGTAAAAATGTTGTCTTTCAAGGAAATGAAACGGCAAGAAGCGGAAAGTCGGATGGCGGCAGTGCGCAAGGCTCGGCGCAGTCCGCAGGCCGCCGCCAAGCTTCAGCATCGGGCTTCACTGGTGGGCGACGGTGCGAAATGGCGCATCACCAATTTGAATCAAGTTGCCCGCGCCATTGCCAGGTGGCCGTAACCGTGGGCTTTTCCCTCCGCCAATTCTCGGACATTTTCAAGATACGCGATGCCGATGGACAGCCGTATATCCTAATCGGCGGCCAGGCGAAGCATGACAGAGCCATAATGAGCCGCTTCCCGGATGGACGCCTCTTACTGCGGACGCCCTTTAGGCACGAACTTGGACGGCAGCAGGTCGGGCACCACGCGAACCTGGGTTGTGAATTTGAAAGGGGCAGATTGACTGCCGCTCGGGAAGGTGAACTCAACAAAGAACGCCGTCCAGCCCTTCGCCGGGTTTTGGACTTTGCCGACATACACTCCGCCGCCCTGATCGGTGAGGGTCGTGCTTTGCCATTTTGCGCCGAGGGTCTCGAGCCGGAAATCGCGGGCATCAGGATTGGTTGCCTGCCAAAGCTTGACGGCTGAGGGGGCGTCTTTGGTGGTCACGCGAATCGAGCCGTCCTTCTCCAGCGACCAGGAGAATTGCGGCAGGGGAAGCTTGTTAAGGATGGCACTGTAGCAGGCCAGCAGCGTCTCATAAGCGTCAGAGCCTTTAAGCGAGTGGTCTGCGTTGGGGACGTAGCGGAGGTATTTCACTCCCGGCAAGTCGTCAAAATAGAACTGCGAAGAATCCGGCAAGAAGAATTGGTCGCCGGAGGCATTAATGATGAACTTCGGCATCGTGAGCCGATGGCGATATTGATAAGGCTCTTCGATCTTCATCAAGGCGCGGTATTCGGGCGTGCCGTTCCAATCCATGATGTGGAAATCCGTATAGTTCCCAACCGACGGGGCCCAAAAACCGTAGGCGGCGTAATGGTGCAGCATGGAAGGCTCTATGTTGAGCACATCAATCACGATGGGAACAATCGCGACCACACGTTTGTCCACCGCAGCGGTCGTCCAGGTCGTCCACCCGCGCTTGGATCCGCCGGCGACGACAAAGCCATCCACTTTCACGTTGCCCCCTGCCGGACTGTCGCAAAACGCGGTGACGGTGTCCATCGCGCGGACCGCGGCCTTCGTCATCGGCAGGCGGGCGGGCCATTTGGGGTCGCCCGTGCGGAGAAACTTGTCCCAGGTGTAGGCGATCAAGGAGTCCTCTTTGCGCTCTTCGGTTTCGCCCGCGAAAACCAGCGGCTGGTTGGGAACCATTTTCAATTCAGCAATGACGGATTTGGTCGCCAGGGCTATCCCGATCAGGTTCCCATCGGCGGATTTGGGCGGGTCGCCGCCATTGCCGCCGCCGCCGATGAAGAGCAGCGCCTTCGAGTTGGTCACAGTATCAGGTCTGACGATGGTCATCCAATGTTTCCACAGGGGACGGTCCACCTCGTTGGTCGTGAGCCAGGCCTGGGACGTCATGTCCAGAATATAGGTGGTCTGGTCATTGCCTCGAATGGTGTTCACGAGGCGGTAACTGTAGTTGGTGTCAGGGGCGGCAACATAATCATCCAGCGCCGTTCGCTCGTCCTGGACCTTTTGAGTTTCCGCGCTGGTCTTCGAGTCGGGCGCACCTTCCCTTTCGACTCTCGAACAGCCGGCCAGGACCAACCCAACCAGCACGACCGGCAGAGCGCGTTGCGAGCCGAGGATGAGTTTATCGATGCTAGATTTGATCATAGTTTTTCAACAGCGACTCGTTTCTAATCAGATCGAGCCGCAGGAGGAATACTGGTTATGCCATCCAAGTCAATTTCTCTTTACAGCCTTTTCCGATTGTGCCCCCCCCCCCCCCCCCAACTCCCCCCCGCAGACGGCACCGTCACACACACCCCACACACACCAACCATCCCTCATACACTCTCCCTATCAAACCCCAACC
>JBAXTC010000329.1:0-8010 GCA_037130375.1 Verrucomicrobiota bacterium
TTGACCAGCGTGTTGCCGCTGTAGGAATTGAGCCCGCCCAGGGTAAGGATGCCGGCGCCGGACTTGGTAAGACCGCTGCTGCCGGAGATGATGCCATTGATGGCCGCAGCGCCGTCATTGGAGATCGTCAGCAGGAAGGAGGCTTTGTTGACGTTGGACCTGATCGTGAGGGCGGCCCCGCTGGCGACCGTCCACGTCTGCGCCGCACCCAGGGTATTCGTGCGGAGGTTGAGGGTGAGGGTGCCGGTCTGCAGGTTGAGACCGTATCCGCCGGTCAACGTCATGGTGTTCGCAGAGTTGGTCACGGTGACATTGGGGGCGGTGCCGCTGAGGAGAATGCCTGCAGTGCTCGTGCTGCGGCTGAAGTTAATAGTGGTGGTGACGTTCGTGAACTGGTTGATGTTGCCGGAGGCGTAAGCGCCAAACCAGTTGCCGGTATTGGTCCAAGTATTGTCACTCCCTGCGCCGCTCCACACGTTGGTCGCCGCTTGCGCGGAAACGGTGGCGAAGAAGAGAGCGAGGAGAGTCGCCATGCGGGGCCACGCGTGTTGGGGGAGGCAACGAACGATTGCCCGGTTCATGCAACCTACGGCGGCGTTGAACCGCGCACGAAAAGTGCGAACTCCTGCCGCGTCAGGCTGGGGAAGTGCTCGGTTTTTCCAAATTGTCACCTCAGCATTCATGATCAGTATTCCTTTCGGAAAGGTGGAAATCTAGTTTTCATATTAATGTGCCGGCGCGACGAAGTTGCCGAGGCCGGTGTAGTCAACCGCGACGCCACCCGTGCCGGCGAGCGACGGGGCATTGGCAACGGTGTTGCGGGCGGCGGTCGCCGTGTTCGTATAAACGGCGGAACCCGCCAGGGCCTTGTGTGAATTGTGACAATCATTGCACTCCACCTTGCGGCCCGCCACTTGTTGGGCATTGGCGACCGGGTGACGGAATGCCTTGGCGAAATCCAACTGCACCTGTTTTACCGCCGGGCCGGTGGCGCCGTGGCATGTGTAGCAGAGATTCTCCTCAAAGTCGGCCAGCAGTTTCGGGTAGTGATTTGCCGGGTTGGCGGTATCGGGCCATCCATGTATGGGGTGGCAATTCAGACACGCGCCGCGGTCGGCCGGGTTGGTGCGGGCCGGCAGCAGCGAGCCGTTTTTGCCTCCCGGCCAAAGTGTGTTGCTGTTAGCGATGGCGAGATGAGCGGCAGGTGTCGCCGTATCCGACTGTGTATGGCAGTCAACACAGACGGAGACGCTGTCGGCAAGCCGGAGCAACTTGGCATCACCGGTGGGACTATGATGGATTTTATGACAGGTCAGGCAACCGAGCGTGCCGGAGGCTTGCTCCATCGGTAGCGCAGTGGGCGACCGATGCGTCGCATCAACCGGAAGTGTGATTGCGACGGGATGAGATCCCGCGGCTGAGTTGGGCACATTGTACGACTGGTGGCAGTCATTGCACATCTGGTCATGGTCATTGTCCACGCGCATGAAGTGGCGGCCGTTGCCGGTGCCCGGTCCGGCATAGGCCGGTGCGCTGGGATCGAACGGCGCGAGGGATTGATCGTGTTCGTCGTGACATGCGGAACAGTAAGCGACCCCATTTACCATGTGGGCGAGCAACACCGCGTTGGTGGGTTGGCTCAGACCGGCACGGACATACAGGTTCCATCGGTCGTTGAGTTGGAAGGAGATGCCTGGCCCGTCGGAGAAAGAAACTTGGACGCCCTGATCGAGGGCGCTATTAGCGCCGGTCAACAGACTGGTGCCGGAGCCGCCGCCGGGCGAAGTGGCGACCCAATTGAATCTTGCCGTGCCGGCTGCGCCTGCGGTCGCAATCGTGATGGTATAGGTCTTGGGAAAGGCCCCGGTGTAAAGGCCACTGGAGACCAGCGAACCCGTGGAAGGGGCGCTCGCGCCGCCCAGAAAGTCAACGTGGCCGGCGGCGCTGGCATCCCACCGGTGCGAAGTGCCGGTCGCGTTGGTCAGCGCAGGCAGACCCGACCATGGCAGGGCTTGATCGCTATTAGCGAACGGAGAGGATGACGCGGCGCCTCCCGACTGATGACAACTCATACAGAGATTGGGGTTTCCAGCCGCCGCCGAGAGGCTCCCTCCCGGCGCCTGGTGGGGCATGTGGCAGGAAGCACAGAGATCGGTCGTGGCGTGGGGAGGGTCGATGGCGAAAGCCGAGGCGGGCACCAGCATGGCCGCCACAACAATCGACCTGACCCACGAGCGGGCAAACCTAAGGCCGAAAGTCCTGGCCGACGGCCACCCAGTCGAAAACCAAGCCAAATATGCAGAGGAGATGAGTTTCATAATCAGTAGGCAAAAGTTTTGTTGCCTTCATGGTTCTTGCCGTGGCAGGAGAGCGCGCAGGAGCCGTGGTTCAGGCCGCGGGCCTGGTAGCTGCGGGCACCGGTGACGACGGTGGGATTAAAATTGATGAGATGCGCGTTGGGAGAGCCATGTGGGTCGTGACACGTCATGCAGGATGTCATGCCGATATGTTCAGCATGGCGGGGCCAGGCGGAGTTGAAAAAGTCATGGCATTTGAAGCAGAGCGCGGAATTTCCGGAGTTTGATGCGGCATCCGTCAGGTTGAGCGTCCGTTCCAGCAAGGGTGTGTAAATGGATCCGTGCGGGCCATTGGGTCCGGTGCCCCCGGCGTTGACGCCACTATCGCTGCTGTGGCAATCGCTGCAGGCAATCTTGCTGGTGGCAGTCCAGGAAGGTTTCAAGCTCGGGACATTGGGGTTGTGACCAACCGCCACGACGGGATGGAAGGAGTTGGTGCCGCCCGCGTTCTGGAACTCCAGCCTTGTGTTGAGCTGCGGGTATTGTCGATTGACCCGCGCTGGCCCCTGGGCCGTTTCCGCATGACAGCGGAAACAGAGTTCGTATTCGTAGTTCACTTGCCGAACCTCTGTGCCGCCTGCGTTAAGACCGCGAACGCCGATTAAAGCCCCGTTGACCCCTCCACGCGAAGCACTGGCAGCGGTGTTCGCCGCGTGCGGATTATGGCAATCGGCGCACTCGACGTGGCGGTTGGCGACTGGCAGCAGGGTATTTTCGATCGGATCATGCACGCCCATAGTGCGAATGACGGGATGGGCGCTGGACTTCGCAAAATCGGCTTGAATGTTTTTCGCGGCCACGTTGCCGTTGTGGCAAGGGAAGCAGTTCTGTTCCTCCGCATCGTAGTTCATCAGCCGCTGCTTGCCGCCCGCGCCGTGTGGATCGTGGCAGTTTTCACAGCCGTTGGCAGCGACTGATTTTTCAAGTGTGTGCGGCCAAGGGTTGGGCGAAGTACCGTTCCAGTTCTTGGTGGACATACTGTGGCTGCTCTGTTGCCAACTCTTGAGATTGTGACACACCAGGCAAAGGCCAGAGCCGACGTTGTTCATCACCAGGAATTTCCGGTTCTGGTCTTCGTGCGGGTCATGGCAGGTCGTGCATTGAAGTTCGCCGTTGTGATCGAGACGAACCGAACCGGACGTTGGCGGGCTGCGGAGTTGGCTATTGGCCGCAGCGAGCGCCGCGTCGTATCTAAAAGAGACCGGGTGATCATCCGACAAGTCGGTGCCCAGGTTGGAGCGACCCGCGACTCGTGCCGTGGCGGCCCCTTTCATTTGGATATGCGACCGGCTGCGGATGTTGCCCAACGCCACGGTGCCGTCATGGCAGCTCAAGCACATCTTTGAGGCACCGGTGGGCTGTCCTATTGTGGCTTTGGTGGTGGAACTCCGGTAGGGAATGTAGGTCGCTTGGGAAGCGAACCGATTCCAAAGCGCCGCCTCTTTGCCGGCGGTGTGGGGCGTGTGACAGAACACGCACATTTCCTGGCTGCCGCTGGCGCCCAGCGCCCCCCCGGCGGCGGTGGAGAGATTGTGCTTCGAGCCACGGATGCCCGCGCCCACAGCCACAGCGCTGCTGAGCAGCCAGACGGCGACACCCGATATTCCCCAAACCGGCACTGCCGAAACTGAACGGCCAAACAAGTTCAATGAGTGGCGCAGCCGCATGGCGAATCTATGCATGCCGAGAGGAATCTTGATAAAGGGTTTCATTAGAAATTCCTCCGAACACGAACGAACAAATAGTTCCGCTCCCGCGAGTCGTAGATATGGCTCTCGAGGTTGTACTCGTAGCCGAGCTTCACAATCAGTTTGCCCATCGTCCAATCCAGGCCGGCGCGCGCCACGGCGAGATTGCGGTCAAAGGTGGTGCCGCGCTGGATCTGGACGCCGCCTTCGCAGTTAAAGCTCAGGTTGGGGGCGAGTACTGAGTCGTAATGCAGCAGAAATCCATAGCTGGATTCCTGCGATTGGTTATCGTAGTAAGTGGTCCAGTTCTGGTCAAAATCGACTCCGAAATTGCCGCCGAACACCGAGCTGAACAACAGCGACTCGAAGAGTCGGTCGCGCTCGTAACCCGCGAGGTTTGAGTCCGACACCTCGTGTTCCGCTCCCGCGCGCAGCCAGCCCAAAGTGGTGTCCACGCCGACAATTTTGTCGTCGAGGGACCGCAGGTGTAGTTGCTCGCCACCGGAGTAATCCAATTTGGTCCAGCGGCCATAAACACCCACTAAACCGTTCCAGAAATCGATGCGGAAGTTGAAGCTGTTGTCAAAGGAGGAAAAACCGGCGCTGGCCTCGACCACGGCAGAATAGCTTACCAAAACCTTCCCGCCGTTGGGGATCTTGCCCCCCGGCAGCCGCTGGATTTCGGTCATGAGGCCGCGTGAGGTGACGAGGTAATCGATATGCGGCAGATAGACCATGGTGTGGGAGGATGCGACGACATGGATGGTGCTGATGTCCACAGAGGGCTGGTTCAAGAATGTTATCGATCCATCCGTTAACGTATGAACTTCATCAATGATTGACAGTGACTGGCCGCTGGCCGAACGATCTTCGCGGTCGATGGTTCCCGCATAACCGGCGGTGAGGTTGCCCCACTGGCTCAGGTTCCGCACGTATTGCAAACCCAGCGCCGTGCCGAACCGGCTGGACTCCAGGGAGTTGCCTGGAGATGAGGCGCTGATCTGGTAGCCATGCAGATCCAAAGTTGTGGTGAGGTTTTCATAGAGTTGGTGGGTTAGACCGGCACGGCCTTGCTGCGTAGTGGCATCCGCCTGACCGGCAGATGTGGTATCGAAATTGTATTCATAAAAGCTGTTGAGCCGCGGCGAATGTTGGAGCTGAAGGTTTTCATGCACAAGGAGCATATCGGTGGGCAGCACCGTTTCGGCGAGCGAGCTGTAGTTGAGGAGGGAGTTCAGCTGGGCCCAGCCTTCGCGGCCAAAGCTCTCGGTATCGAACAGGGACAGGATTTGGCTGAGACCGCGCTGATTGCTGAAGCCGTCATCCTGGCGCTGAAAGGAGTCGAAGTTGTAGGTGAGCTGGGTGTTGCCGGCTGCGGTGTCGCGCAGGTTCTGGGCCGAGAACGCGACCGTATCCTCAGCGAGCCGGGCCGGACGAAAGATATCATCCGTCACCTCATCATAGTGTTGGAAGGTGAGGGAAAAGGGCACTGGCCCGGCGGAGTAGCCTGTACGCCCGCCGTAGCGTTCGGTGTCCACCCGCACGCGTGAGAAGAAGTCGTAGTCGCGATAGGTTTGGTCTTTATCGGCAAAGAAGGAGGTCGAGTAGGGTTGCTGGCGCACCAGGTCGAGCTCACCGTGATAGCGCTGGAGAAAATTCGCATCGGAGCCGCTCCCTCCCGGGACCAACTGCGACCCCTGCCAGTCGAGGCCCAGTTCCGTCGCAAGCGAGATAGCGACGAGGTTAGGATGGTAAATTGAGCCGTTGATTCCGAGCCCGAGCACAGGCTGAATCAGGAGGCGCTGCTGGGTGAGGGAAACGGATGGAACCCCGGCCGACGAGACCGCGCGCTCGGCTTCGATGTTGGCCTCGACGTAGGTCGCGCCCGGATAAAGCTGAAACGCTTGTGGCATCTCAACATCCGCCGGGATCTGGGCGTGAGCGTTTCGGACGGCGGCTCCCATGAGCGCCAGCAAACCCGAGCAAGCCATGGCACGAGGAGATGTCATGGAGCCGCTTTCAGCAATTTGGCCCGGTCCGAGCGATGGGGATCGTGGCAACCAAGGCAGGCTTCCGTTCCCATCGTGGCGTGGCCTTTGACTTGTTCCATCGTCGCACTCGCGTGGCATCCCAGGCAGAGTGACTGTGCGGGCCGCAGCAGGAGGTAGTGCTCGGTTGACTTGTGGGCCGCATGGCACTGGTCACACTTCCCCTTGGCGACCAGCGGGTGAACGATTTTGGCGGTATCGAGGAGCTTGCGGTGGCAATCCCAGCAGAGCTCCCGTCCGCTTGCGCGCAATTGTTCGGACTGGTTGTCGATGTGGCAGGCCGAGCATTTCCTCTCCATGAAGGGCTTATGCAGCGTCTCGGTCTGTTGAGGCGCATGAACGGCTGGTTGCACCAGCGCGCCAGCAACGGGGCTGTTGGAAGACGTCACCTGGACGGGGGCAGCCGGATCCACACCCGTGAAAAACACCGTCAGCAATGTATGCCTGGATTGTGAACTGCACCCGGTCACCACGAGTGCAACGCTCAGGACTGTGACCAGCCACCACCGCCAAGTGAACGCCAGTCGCACGGCACGTTTGGGTCTTTACTTCCGGTGCCCCAACCCGTAAACGCTGATTTTTTTGACGCCGAGTTGGTTGGTGATGATCACCAATTCCTCCAGGACGAAATCCGGCGCGGCATACTTTTGGAAGAACGCCACGTGCTCATAATCCACGGTCACGCCTGCGGGCAAATTCAACGGCGCAGCGCTCCCTTCGGGTTCACCGAAGAAAAGCAATAGTTTGCCGCTCTCGTCGAAAATCTGGCAGACCTCGGTCGCGGCATCGACGACAAAGATACGACCTTCCCGATCCACAGCCATGCCTTTCGGTCGGGCGAATTGACCCGGCATGTCACCTTGGGTGCCAAACGTGCGCAAGTGCTTGCCCTCGGAGTCATAGACCTTTATGCGACATGTGGCGGTGTCCGAAACATAGACTTGACCGCGCTGATCCAGAGCCAGGTTGGCCGGTATGTAGAGCTTGCCCGGCTCTTTATCCTCCTGGGCATCGGGATTTCGGGGAATGGTGAAAAGCAACTGGTGGTCCACCTTCCCATACACGCGGATGCAATGGCCTTTAACGTCCGCCACATAAACACGGTCGCCAGTTAAAGCCACGCCCGTTGGACGCAAGGAATCGGCTGCTCCAATCGAGCCGCGGTAGGTATCGTCACTCCCATAGATGAGCACCTGGTTGCGCAGGGTGTCGGCCACGTAGCGCGTGCCTTCCGCGTCGATGGCAAGGCTGATCGGGCTGCCCATTTTGCCCATCCCCGACGGCGCGAAGATTCGCATGGTCTTATTGGTCAGATTGAGGATGTCCAACGCCCGGGCGGTGGTGTCGCAAACGAAGATGCTGTTGCCCGTCAGAACGACGCCGTAAGGTTTTAGAATCGGTTTTGACGCCGGTTTTGCCCCAGTCACAAAAACGCTGAGCTTGCTCATGCGCTGGCCCAGATCTCGCTCCTCGGAGAAACTGACCAGAAACTGGAGCCGGGGTTTCTCCGGCGGCGGCGGGTAGAAGATGTATTTAACAGGCGCTTGGCCCTTGGGCGGGCGCGCCGCCCGTGCGGTCGTTGACGCAAGTAAGCAGAGGCTGAGCACGAGGCTCGTCCACTGGACAAGACTATATCTTTGGCGCTTTCGTTCGGTCATGAGAGAACTGCGATTTAGCGCCTCGCCGCCTCCTGGGGAGTCGGCGGCGAAGCGCTGAGTTTTGGCAGATGTGACGAGGCAGGCTATTTAATATGGCATCTCAGGCACATGGCGCTGCCTGCATTGGAAACCCGCATGAATTTCGTATAAGTGTTGTCATGCGTCGCATGGCACGAGGCACATTCCATCTTGCCGCCGAACAAAGGAATGGTCCCGGTGGCGTCAACATAACTCGCCGATGCGGGCGTTACCAGGTGCT
>JBAXTC010000033.1:0-21391 GCA_037130375.1 Verrucomicrobiota bacterium
GATAATCGAGGAAAAGTGCGCCGACTACCGTCAGCGGCTACAATTTTGCAGGTTCTTGAATCCCCCCTGCAGTCGGCCCCAGCGCCGCCTCAAGCTCACAAAGACAGCCCGATTCTCCAATGGCTTGGGTGGGCAGCCCCGACTCCGTGCGGAATTGTTGACTCGGGTTTGAACAGCAGATAACAGAGATAACGGAGAGAAATGGGCCGTGTTCCTGCCATGAGAACTCAGTCGGGATTCGCATTGGAGAATTTGGCATATAGCCAAAGCCCGGCGGTCACCCACTCTCTGCCACAATTCATTCCGCTATCAGGAGGGGATTTGTGAAAACAACCACAATGATTGGGTTGGCTGCTTTGCTCCTGATCGCGGCAGCGGTTTTGTGGTTCATCCGATAACTGTGTATTTAGATTTGTGACGTCCTAGAAGTTGTGCCTCATGACACCTGCAAATAGCACATATTCCCTGGCGTTGGCTGCAGTGGGGGCTGAGTTTGTTTCTCATTCAACACGCTGCCGCCGGTTCCTGGGCTGGCAATGGCCCGCTCATTACCGCACGGTGGAAGCACACGGCGACGATGTTGCCAAATGGGAAGGTGCTGGTCGTGGGAGGCGCTGCTGCCATTATTTTGACCGATCGGGATGCCTTTCCCGCAGTGTTAGCGGGTTTCCTGAAGCAGCCGCTGCATCAGGACTGAGTCGGCGTTCTCGTTGGCTTTCGCCAAGTCAGTGTTGCATAGGACAATGGCTCCGTTCTTGTTGACGTCGTATAGGAAGCAGGTCACAACGCCAGCCTCCCCACCCGTGTGCGAATACTGGGTGACTCCTTCAGCGGATTGGCCCTTGAACAGTTGGAGGCAGGCGGTGGCATCAGCGGCGGGGAACTGCACGCGCTGGAACTCGTCAATCGAGCTTGGTTGGAGGATGCGCTGGCCGTTCCACTCGCCTCGGTTAATGAGCATTATCATGAGGTTGGCCCACTCGTTGACGCTGCTCCGAATCTGGCCGCTGGGCCATTCATCGAAGCCGTAGATGCCATAGGAAACAAAGTTCTCGTTGTAAGGCAGAGCTACGCGGGAAGGATTGGGCAATTCGGCGTAGAACCAGCGGGTGTTGTTCATACCTAGAGGAGTGAACAGGTTTTGGTTACAGTATTGATTGAAGGGCTGGTCGGCCGCCTTTTGAATCACCAATCCGGCCAAGGTTGATCCCATGTTGGCGTACTTGTGGTATTCCCCGGGTTGGTGGTCAGCGTTCCAGAAAGCACCGTCCTTGTACAGCGCCCCGCCGGCGATCAGCGCGCTACGGACGTAATCTTCCAACGGAGTCACCGGGTCAGGCCGGGGATACTCGGCAACAGTCCGGTCATCGGCATCCACCACACTGGCCACGTGCGCCAAGAGCTGGCGCATGGTGATGCTAACTCCGGGGAAATTGGGGTTGCGCACCGTGAATCCCAGGTAGGTGCTTATGTCTTCATCCAGGTTAAGCTTACCCTGCTCCACCAATTTCAGAGCCGACAGCCCGACAAACGGCTTGGAACAGGAAGCCATCGAGTAGAGAGTGTCGCAGTTCGCCAACATGGCGGTTTCCCGGTTGGCCAGTCCGTAGCCTTTGGCCAGGATTAGTTGGCCGCTCTTGATGATGGCTACCGCCGTGGAGGATACTTTGTTACTCGTGAGCCACTGTTCGATGTAAGTGTCCAGCACCGCCCAATTAGTGGGATTGCTGCCGGATATCACCGCACGATAAAAGCGTTTGGCCTCATTGGGAGAGTTGGTGATCAAAACCTGAACGGGGCTGTCCTGGAGGGGATAGGGGTTCAAGTCCTGCCAATGGACTAGGTTGGTAGAAAATTGGACTAGGGCCGTCTTACCCTGTTCGCCTTCCAGGTCAAAGGAGAAGACATATCCAGGGTGAGTGGCTGGGTGCAGCAGGCGGAGGGGCGTGGCAGGAGCGGGATCCACCAAGCCGGCCTGAGTAGCCAGGTAGCCGACGGCGGCGCGGGTCATCTCGGTGGCAAAGGCGTAGTCAATGTATCCCAAGGTGTCAACGGAATCGGTGGGCTCGTGATATAGGCTGTTAGTTCCATTTTCGATCAGCAGGCAGCCTTGGAAGCCCAGGACCTCAAACGAATCGTGATCGCTATCGGGAGTGGGGCCGCAGACCGTAGTAACTAAGCTAGGCGCATACAAAGCCACCGCGTTGCTAAGGGCCAACTTAATGGGACTGGAGGACTCATTGCCATAGATGGCCGTGGCATTTCCCGCGTTGCTGTTATGGGCGATCATGTCGAGGGAGACAACGCCGCCGATATAATCAGTTTGATGTTGGCTGGCGTAGCTCTTACTGCCGACGAGATCAACTTCTTCCAAGTCGAAGGCAATGAAGACCACGGTGGCTCCAAACCGGTATTGGGAGAGGACACGCGCGGCCTCCATGACGCCGGCAACTCCGCTGGCATCGTCGTCCGCGCCAGGATTGTCCACTGAATCGTAGTGGCCGCACACGATGTATGTCTCATTGGACCGGGCCGTGGTGCCGGGCAAGACCCCAACGACGTTGTAGAAAGTTTGCTCTTGGTACGGAAAGGGATCAAGCCGGGTTTGCAGCCCCAAGCTGGTAAAGTGACTGAAAATGTTGGACCGGGCCAAGTCATGCTGGGCGCCCCCTGGTCCCCGGTTATCTCCCATGTGTGTGTAAAGCAAGGTGTCCAGATAGCGCTGGTAGTTGGTCTGGTTGACGAGCGCGACCACGGGAGCGAGCGCCGACGCCAGCTTAGGCAAGGAGACGTTGATGGCAGCCGAGTAATCGCTTGTATCTTCGCTGGTTTGCGCCTGAACATGCACGAAGTAATTGGACCCGGGATTCAGGTTGGAAAGCAGCCGTTGGGTGGCGGTGCCGGTGGAAAGCGCATTGAAGCCTGTCACCAGGTCGCCAACTTCGAATCCCGGACTGGTCGCCACTTGCAGTCGGTAGTTGGTGGCATCGCTCACCGAACTCCAAGCGGCAATGAAACTGGTGGAGGATATTTCCGTTGGCTGGGTCAGCACCGGTGCGGGAGTCTGAGAACGGGCAGTTTGCGAAGAACCCATGACCGCCAACAGCAGCAGGCCGACGGGGTAAACATAAGCGGAAGAAGACAGCCTCCGCCAACTTACGCCCAGCGGGGTGATGCGTTTGAGTTGGGGACGATGGGGCTGTGGCAACACCAGGGAAAGCCACGAGTAAAGTGCAGTTGTCTTCATAATTAGAATTACTTCCATTCTCTAAACATTTCCATATCACATTTTCTATCACAAGAGAAAGCCCCAACGGCCTTTTCCCCGTCTTCTTCCCTTAACATTTTTGATGGAGCCTGGCAAGAATTATTTCCAACCAAAAGCCACCCGACAGGGCGGATTCAAGAACCCACAAATTTGTAGCCGCCGACGGCAGTCGGCGCACTTTTGCTCGATTACTGAGATCAGCGCCGGCTCCCGTCGGCGGCTACGATTTCTTGAATCCGCCCTGGCCAGCCATCTGTTGGGGCGCGCGGCGCGGCGGCTCTCCGCCGATTGGCAGATCAAATATGGCCATCCGGCGCCGTGCAACCTGCGCCAGAAAACCGGACGCAAACCCGGCGGACAGGCAGGCCGTCCGGGCCGCACTCTCCAGCCGGCAAGCAAACCAGACAAGTTCGAAGTGCATGCCTTGGATAAATGCACTTGCGGCCTTAGACTACATGATCGCTAGCTTTGCTCAATAAAATCAGGCATTCCATTGATTGCAGTGTTTCGTATCCAACGGTTTTATCAGTAATTCATTTACCAGCTTCCACCGTGGGGGCCGCAAGTATCTGCACCCGGAGGGAACTGGCTGCATCCAGATGCACGTCACGTTGTGGGAACGCAATGGCAATACCGTGCTGCGCCAGACTGCCCGCGATCATGTGGCGCAGGTCGCTGGCGATCTGTGCGTTGTCATGCTGCTGCACATCCACCCAATAGCGCAACTCGAAGGTGAGGGCGTTGTCGGCAAAGTCCTGGAAGAGCGCCTGGGGCGCCGGTTCTTTTTGCACCAGGCCGTGGCGCACGGCTTCCTCGATCAGTAGTCGTCCCGCCTGGCGCGTGTCCGTTCCATAGGCCACTCCGACCATGATGGAAAACCGCACTTTCTGGTTGGAGTAGGTCCAGTTGGTCAGCTTGTTCTCAAGCAGTGTGCTGTTGGGAAAGAGCGTCTCGGTTCCGTCCGAAAGCTGCAACACACTCGAGCGGATGCCAATGCTGGTCACCTGGCCCTTATGGCTGTCGATGTCGAGCATGTCCCCCACCCGGAATGGGCGTTCAAAAAGAATAATGATCCCGCTGATGAAATTCTTCAGCAGGGTCTGCGCCCCGAACCCCAGGCCGATGGCCAGGGCACCCCCCAGAAAGGCAAAGACGGTCAACGGTATCTTCACCGATATCAGGCTGAACAGGACCACCCCCCCCACCAACACCACTCGCACCCAGCGGCCAATGAGGGTGGCCTGGTTCCGCTCAACCTTGAACCGCTTGACCATCAGCCGTTCCATCGCCCGCGCCAGCCGGGTGGAAACCCAGAACCCCGCCACGAGGATGAGCATGGCCATCACCACCTTGCTGACCGTGACCGCGCGCCGACCAGTAATGCGCTGGCCCTCCACCGTGACGGTATCCTCGACGGAAACCAGCTCGAACTGCCAGAACCGCGCAAGAAAAGTCGAGGATTCGGCAAACAGATCGCGCACCCGGTCGGTGAAGGAGAGTTGGAGTCGGTCCTGGTCTAAAGATGCCTTCCAGAGCCGAAGCAGACGTTCGATTTTCGCCAGGCTGCCCGATGTGCGCCGGTAGTTATCTTCTCGCTGGCGGTAAGCCTCGACCAGGTCGCGCGCCAAGGCCGGGTCGGCCCGGCTCTCCGCCTGGTTTTGCAGACGTTCCTGTTGCGTGGCCGCCGCCCGGGCCGACGCCTCGGCCTGCTGGGAGAAAAAGGCTTTCACCGATTGGACCACTTCGCCGAGGTGGTCCAACTGGCGATACGCCTCCTGCAGGGTTCTCAGATCAGGATCGCGGGAGACCGCAAAACGCATCTGCCAGATGGCGCGCTGGCCCTTGACGACCCCATCCACCTGGCGCAGCGCGCTCAAGCGGGTCGCGCTCGTTTCGGCCTGCGCCGCGCGCAACTCGAACTGTTCCTGGAGCCGGCCCACCCCCGCGGCGCGCGCGGTCGCTTCGGCCGGCGCGGGAGGCGGGGCCGCCTGCGCCTGGCGCAGCTCTTCACGCGCTTGCGTCAGGGCGTTGTCCTGCGTGTCTTTGGCGGTCTCCGCAGCAAGCAATTCCTCCTCGATCTTGCGATCTTCGGCGTCAACGCTCTTCAGCACCCGGTCGAGGTCCACCCGGGCGAAACGAACCTGCCGCGAGGCCACTGCCAGTTGCCGTTGCGCCAGGGCCAGCTTTTCGCGGTCTTCCGCTATTTCCACCTCGAACACGCGGCGCCGCGTCTGGTAGAACCCCACGAGGGCCGCAGCCGCGCGTTCCCGAACCTCCTCAAGGGTGCGCTCCCATCGGAGCCGGGATTCGGCCTGCGCAACGTTGTCGGTCTCCAACTGTTCGCCGGAGAACCGTAGTTTGCGCTCCGACTCGGCCATGTCGGCCTTGGCTTCGGCCAGCAGTGTGTCGGCCAGCTTGTATCCCGTCGCGGCCGCCTCGATCTGGACCATGAGCGTATCAACGTTGTCCCGCAAGTCGTCCACCACGAGCACGGAGAATGGACCCGGCTCCGCAAAGCCCGTCCACGATTTCGCCGCCAGCCGCTGGTCCTCCAGGCGTTGTTCGGCGGCCTGGACGCGGACCAAGTCCTCCAGGTGCTCCTGATAGAGGCGCGCCAGCCCCTGCAAGGTATGCTGGTATTCGAGCGCCTCGGTCGCCGTGGCGGCGGGCGGAAGGTTGGTGCCCGCCCCGCGCCCCAATTCCGAGCGGGCCGCCGCCAGCTTGGCTTGGATTTGTGCGACCAGGTCGGCGGCACGGACCTCGTTTACTCGGTTCATGACCGCCGGCGATGCCAGTTTCCCGGGAACGGTCGGAGTGGCGGGAAGGGACTTTCCGGGCTGCGCGACGCTCAAGGCGCAGGTCCACCCCAGCACGCCAATCCCGGCGAGGAACCGCACCACCCGGCCGCTGGAGAATCGCGGCGAGCCTGTCAGCTTCAAGGAAAGGACATTCATTTTCGGTAAAACTCCACAACTTCGGGGAATTGGCTGGGCGGTAAAACCCCATCCGGTGTGTCACTGCGGAACATCAGAAAGGGTGTCGGGATGGAGTTGGTATTTTATAAACACGCCGTCCATGCCGAGGCCGGCCCGGCAACGAAAGTCGGTCCGGCTCTGTTGTGTTCTCATACTTGAAACCAGTGCTGACGTCACGGCTTGCGTTGCCACCGGACGGCAGCCCCCCCCCGCAAGCAACACCCCGAAAAGCCCCAACGCTACGCGGGTGATGGCGTAGCCCCGCCAACCGGCAGTTGCCGAATTCAGTTCTTAACGACGAACCACCCGGTAGAACCGGGTCGCACCCGCTGAATTGGAATGCGTGAAGGTGGCCGAGGTCCCAGTGGCGGTTACGTCCGGGCCCGCGGAGGCCCAGGCCGAACCGAGGGTCGTCGTGGACTCAACACCATAGGCGACACCCACCTCGGATTGCCACGTCAGGTTCACGTTACCGGAGGCGGAATCGCGCGCAATCCGCGTGATCGAAAAGTCCAGGCCTGGCGGGCGACCTGCAATCAATCGGACTTCATCAATCCAATAACCGGGGGTGCCCTGCCCAACAAAAATGAGAATGACCGGTGGCGCCGCACCGCCGCCGCCGCCGCCGGCGAAACCTGACAAACCGGTCACCTGCCGGCTGAGAACGTCAGAGTTTTTCTCCGAGAGCGCCATGTCGTAAGTCGGGCTGTCACCGCCCCAGTTGTAGGCGATCAAGCGGAGGCGATACACGTTCCGAATGTCCTCGGGATCGGACAGGCCACCATTGCCCGTGACGTCCATCGAGGCTTCGAGGCTGCCCAACCCGAGGTCATCGCTCCATAGCCCATCGTTGATGTTGGTCATCACGTTGAACTGCCCCGCCTGGTACCGCAGGTAAAAGAAGGGGTTGAGCGAGTCGAACCCGGGATAGGTCTTGAGCCACAACAGAAACGCCAGGCCTGGCGTATCCTGAACCGCCAGTCGGAATTCGAGCTGGAAGGTGCTCGGCACGACCATATTCGTGCGTCCCAACAGCGCGTCGGAAGACAGGAACACGGCCTTGGTGGATCCGGTGATCAGCCCGGGCACTTCCAAAAGCGACCCCGACTGTGCCCAGTCCATCAAGGTGTCCGGCATTTCAAATCCGGGATTGGTGAGCAATTCATCCCCGCTGTGAAAGTAGCGCGCGTCAAGGGTCGTCGCCAGCACGGGCTCGCTCGGGTCGTTGCTGTGCAACTGGAGAGCCGCCACAAAATCGCCCGACCGCGCCTGCGGATTGAAAGCGACCTCGACCACGCCGGTCGCCCCAGGGGCGATGCTTAGTGGCAGCAGGGTGACGATGGAATAAACCGCCGCATCCGGTCCGGTGATCTCCGACTGCGACCCGATGGCAAGAGATTTCGAGGCGCCGCTGTTCTTGAGGCTGACGCGGCCAATAATCGGCAGAGGCGCATCCAACGGCTGCTTCCCAAACACGATATCGGTAAGGACCACCAGGTTCGGATCATCCGACGGCGAAGGATTCGGGATGTAAGTGACCTTGACGTCATCGAGCCGCAGACCGTTTACCTGTGGACCCGTAAATAGCGCCAGCGTATCGAATGCCGTCACCAGTGCCGTGGTGTCGATTACCGGCCCGATGGTGGCATCGGCCGCCTTGCCCGTGATCTCCATTTGGTCTGCTCGCCGGGTGATCGTCACCTCGAAGGGGGAGAATTGCAACTCGGCAAAGGTGCCACTGGCACCCAAGGCTCCCACCTGTGTATAGGCGCCGCTCGAGAACAAGGACGCGTTGGCGCTGGAACGTTCGAACACCTGCAGCAGGTCCGCCCAGGGATAGGCGTCGATCGCCGTGTAGAGGGCGTAACCGCGCCAATCGGTGAACGTCGTTCCGACGGCTTGTCCCGTGCTCCCATTGTGCAGCGCATCCGCCGTCACGCGCTTCCCTCCCGAGTTCATCACGCCGATGCGAAGGGCGCGCGCGATGTTGCCCGGAAGATTGTCCGGGGCCATGCGAAATTCAATTTTCAGCGAGTCGCCGATCCCGAGCGACTGGGGCTGTCCCACTGGCGTGAAGTAAGCCATCACCGCCGAATAGGTGGTGGCCTTGTCCGCCCACGCCAGTTCACTCTCGGTGTTCACGCTCAGCGTGGGTGTCACCGCCGTGTCGTTTAACAAATACCACGCGGCGGAGTTGGGCAGGTTCTGATTGTCCCGCTGTCCGTCCGCGAAGGTGTCGTGCAACAGGATCGTCTGGGAATATGCCGGCGGCAGGGCGGCGGTCACCAGCGCGCCCAGGACCATGGCCTTGGTAATTAGAATCATAAAATGATAGGCATTGGGTTTCATTTGGTTTTCCGGGCTGACACCGGTTAAGGAGTATTGCTTCTGCGTCAGGTTCATTGGGGCTGAACTTACGCCGCTGTGGGGGGATAGCAAGCTTTCTTAGCGTTTTGTCGGTTCATCCGTGCGCGGCCCACATTTCTCCGTGCAGTTGTCGCACCTGCCCGGCATCATCCACGCCCGAGATTGCCGTTATGAGTGGATGAAAGGCGACGCAACCCAACCGCGTTGACAATCGGATGAAGTCATCAACGCCCCATTCCTCTGTCCCCGTTCGTATGTCCAAAGCTGATTTCCGAAAATTCTTCCCCAACCCAGTTCTTTTCTCGCAAGCTTTGCCTGGCATTTCCTCCGTATCAAATGAACCGCCCTGTACGCGGTGACAAACCGTCGAACATCCTCGTCACCACGATAGACGGTGTGGTCGTGCCCAAAGTGATTGATTTCGGCATCGCCAAGGCGACCCTCTGGGCCATGCGTTGCGGGCGCTAGGCCACCTCGTTGCCGATCCGCCGCATCGCCGGCAGGCAGAAGCCGCTTGAATTGATGGTCCACTTGAATGAGCATCTCCCCATGAGCGCAACCATTGCCGCTGCCAAAGTGCAACTTTCTCAGATCGTCGCCGACGCCGAGGCGGGCCGGGAGACGATTATCACCAAACGCAACCGCCCCGCCGCCAAGGTGGTGCCGTTGGATCGCCCAACGGAGAAACTCTTCGACGAATGGAGTGAACGGCGGAAAAACATCCGGCTGAATCGTCCGGGCCAAAAGCGCCTTACCATCAGCCAGTTGATCCAGGAGAGCCGCAAATGAGCCTCGCCATTGACGCCAGCGTATCGAATGCCGTCAGCCTGTCACTTGGCTTCGATTCCTACCGCCTGGCGAAGCTCGCTCATGCCCCGCTGCTGCAGGCGCTGCCGCAGGCCGGTGACGATGGCCTTGGCGACGCCGGGACCTTCATAGACCATGCCGGTGTAAACCTGCGCCAGCGAGGCGCCGGCTGTAATCTTCTCCCATGCGTCGGCGGCGTCAAAAATCCCCCCGACGCCAATGATGGGCAGTGTTCCGCGCGTCTGCCGATAGATGTGGCGAACCACTTCCGTGCTTCGCGCGCGCAACGGCCGCCCGCTTAACCCGCCCGCTTCGGCGTAGATGCGTCTCCGAGCGGGATCGCCGGTCTGCGGCCGGGCAAGGGTCGTGTTCGTTGCCACAATGCCCGCGATCTGCCGAGGACCGGCTAATTCGAGTATTTCATCCAGGGCCTCGAACGAGAGATCGGGCGCGACTTTCACCAGGATCGGCTTGGGCTCGTGCGGAGTGGCGGCTGACGCCTGCCGGATGACAAGCGTTTGCGCCTTCTGAATCTCTGCCAGTATTTCATCCAGTGCCGCTTTGTCCTGCAATTTGCGCAGATTCGGGGTGTTGGGGGAACTGACGTTGACCACGAAAAAGTCGAGGTGCGGCCACAACACGCCAAATGACCTGGCGTAATCTTCGGCCGCTCCCTCGATCGGCGTGATCTTCGATTTGCCAAGATTGATGCCGACCGGGTGCCGGGGCCAGCGTCCGAGCGCCTTCCATTCCTCGAGCGCCCGGGCGACGGCTTGCGCGCCCGGATTGTTGAACCCCATCCGATTAACAATCGCCGCGTCCGGAATCGCGCGAAACACGCGCGGCGCAGGATTCCCCGGCTGCGCGTGCCAGGTCACTGCGCCGAGTTCCGTAAAGCCGAAACCGAGTGCGGCCCACGTTGGCAGCGCCTCGGCATGTTTGTCCATGCCGGCGGCCAGTCCCACCGGGTTGGGAAACTTCAAGCCCAAGGCTTCGATCGGCAACTGCGGCGCGCCGAAAAATGATTCGGTGGCGTCGCAAGCCAGTTCGTGCCGGCCCACCCAGCCCAACGCGCGCATCATGCGGTTGTGAATCTGCTCGGCGTCCTGGGTGAATAGAACCGGGCGTATCAAGTGATGGTAAAACCAGCTCACGCCTTTCTTTTAACGGAAAGCAAGCGCCTGGGAAACACGAAATGGCGTCCTGGTTGAACGATGCGTTGCGCGCAAAGTCCAACTCTGATCTATATTGCTTCCAGGAAGCAGGTTGATTAAGCTGTCTGCCGGCATCGTTTCTCGCGGACCATCCAACAGGAATTTAACGCACTATTTTTATGACGAATACAATACTTGATACGCCAGCGCCCAGGAAAGGCGGCCGCTGGCTTCGGAAGTTGCTCTGGCTTGCGGTAATTTTGATCGTTTTGCTCGTCGTCACTTATTTTGTGGCCACGAGTTCCGCCGTTTTCAAAAGCGTCATTCTCCCGCGCGTCAGCAAGATGCTGAATGCCGAGATCACCGTAACCGACGCCTCCATCAGCCCTTTCAGCCAAATCGTTTTGCAGAATCTAAAAGTGCAAACGACCGGCGCCGAGCCTCTGCTCACCGCACCCGAGGTGCGGGTGCGCTACAGTCTGATGGACATCCTTGGCGGCAATATCCACGTGGACGAAGTCGCGCTGTCTTCGCCGACAATCGTGCTGGTTGAGAACCCCGACAATAGCACAAATCTCGATCCCATTAAGAAATCATCGCAGTCAACACCAGCGGAAAAGCCCGCCCAACCTTCCAAGCCGGCGCAGATTGACTTAAGGAAGCTCACCTTGATCGAGGCGACCGTCCGAAAAGTGAAAGTTTACAAGAACGGAAACCGCGATGTCGCCGAACTCTCGCACCTCGGCATCACACTCGAGGACCTCAAGAACGGGCAGTCGGGCAAACTCGGGCTGAATGCCGACGTTAAAGTCGAGAACAACCCTCCCGCGCCGGGCGTCAGCGGGTTTTTGGCGGCGAAGCTCAACGGCAGTTTTAGTTTCACACTCACCGGGGATTTGAAACCGGGTTCGATCAAAGGCAACACACACCTGGATGTCAGCCGCGCTGAGGGTGCGTTGGCGGAGTTGAGCGCCCTCGGGGCTGACCTCGATTGCGAAGTCACGCCCTCGGACATCAATCAACTCGCGCTGCGCTTCCAAAAAGGCGGCACGCGCCTGGGTGAACTGCGCGTCAGCGGACCGTTCGATATTAAGAAAACCGAGGGGCGCTTGTCGGTGGCGGTCCTTTCCATCGATAAGCAACTACTGAACCTCGCCGGCGCCAAGACGGGCATCGGCTTCGGCTCGACCACCCTCAACTCGACTAATGAGATTCTGTTGGCGAAGTCCGGGTCGTTGATCACCGCCGTCGGCCAATTGAACGTGAGCAAGTTCGAGGTCACACGCGCCAACGAAACCACCCCGCCGCTCGATTTCCAGGCGCAATACGACGTCACCGTTGACCTCGCGCAAAGCAACTCGCTCGTGCGCGGGCTCACACTTGTCGGCACCCAACGCGGCAACCCGCTGCTCCACGCGCAACTGACCAGCCCCATGCCAATCTCCTGGGGCAACGTCGCAAACGGCGTCGGGGACTCGGCGTTCAATCTCGCCGTCACCGGTTTCAATCTCGCGGACTGGAAAACGTTCCTGGGCAGCCTTGCGCCGGCGGGAACTGTCAACGCTCAGGCAAAGGTGCTCTCGCAGCAAGGCGGGCAGCAACTCACTTTCGATCTCAATTCGCAAGTCGATAACCTCACCGTCGCGTTTGGCTCCAACCAAATCACCCAGGCGAGCGTTAGCCTGCAAGCGAACGGCAAAGCCGCCGGTCTCAAGCAATTCAACTTGAGCCAATACTCGCTCTCCGTCTCGCTCCGAAACCAGCCGATGCTCAGCGTTTCCGGCTCCGGCACCTATGACCTCGCAACCACCAACGCGGACATGCAAGTTAAGGTTCAGACCGCCCTGCCGCAACTGCTCGAGGTAATGCCGCAACCTGACGCGAACGTCTCTTCCGGCACCGTCGAGTTCAAGGGCCGCGTCACTCAAAACCAAACGTCCCAATCCATCACCGGCAATCTTGCGCTGGCGGATTTCACCGGCCGGTTCGGCAAGAACGAATTCCGGAGCTTCGGCGTCGCCTTGGGCCTCGACGTGGGCAGGACTCCCCAGCAAATTCAGATTCGCAAAGTCTCGGGCAAGCTGACTGAGGGCGCAAACGCAGGAGGCGGCTTCGATCTTGCCGGAACCCTCGACCCGGCGACCAAGGCCACCCAACTTACCGCCACGCTGGCGGGGTTTAACCAAAATGGGCTCCGCCCGTTCCTCGAACCGCTGCTGACGGACAAGACGCTCGTCTCGGTTGCCATCAATGCCAAGGCCTCCGCCCAATACGATCCCCAGGGCGCTTCGGCGCTGAAGGCGGATGTGCAGGTAGCCAACCTGCTGGTGAAAGATACTAAGAACTCGTTCCCGGCCACACCACTCGAGGCGAAGCTGCAAGTCGATGCTTCGATCCTCAAGCAAGTGGCCGATGTTCGCCAATTCCAAATCACGTTAACCCCCACATCGCGCGCAAAAAATGAACTGCAACTCAGCGGCCAGGTGGATATGTCCCAAACCAACGCAATCCAGGGCAAACTCAAGCTCGCCGCGGACTCGCTGGATGTGACAAGCTATTACGACCTCTTTGCCGGAGAAAAGAAACCCTCGGAGTCGAGCTCCGGGCGCAGCGGGACAAAACCCGCCTCGACGCCAACAGCCTCCGAGAAGGAACCGGCAGCCACAATCCTGCCTTTCCGCAACTTCACCACTGAGGCCAACCTCCGCCGGTTCTATCTGCGCGAGGTCGAAGTCGCGGACTTCCAGACGACGCTCAAGATTGACGGAGGGCACGTGGTTTTGAATCCGTTCAAGTTCACGCTAAACGGCGCGCCGGCAGACATTACGCTCGATATGGACCTGAGTATGCCGGGCTACAAATACGATCTGGCCTTCAACGCGCAACGGGCTCCGCTGGCGCCGCTGATAAACTCATTCCAACCCGAACGCAAAGATCAGATTGGCGGTTCGGTGACAGCCAAGCTGCAAGCAAGCGGCGCAGGTGTCACCGGCGCCAGCCTCCAGAAAAACCTGGCCGGTCAGTTCGATGTCAGTTGCACCAACCTCAACCTTTCCGTGGTGGACCTCAAGAACCCGATGCTCAAGACCCTCGTCAATGTGGTCTCGCGGATACCCGAGTTGCTGCGCAACCCCGTCAGCGTCGCCGCTTCGCTGCTCCAGGGACTCGCCGGCAAACCCGGCAGCACCGGTGGGTTGGCCGATGAACTCCAGAAATCACCCATCGATGCGATCCTCGCTCGCGGCACGATCAGCTCTGGCCGCGTCAATTTGCAGCAAGCGACGGTGCAGAGTGCTGCGTTCAAGTCCGACGCTCAGGGGACAATTACTCTCGCCGCAGTAATGACCAATTCAGCACTCCAAATCCCCGTGTCGATTTCCCTTAGCCTACCGCGCGCGCAGCAGATGAATCTTGTTCCAGCCAACACGCCCACCAACGCCGCCTATGCCAAGCTGCCCGATTTCCTGACAATCAAGGGCACGATTGGCAATCCCAAGGCAGATATTAACAAGCTGGTGCTGGCGGGGGCGGCGCTCAAAGGCATCGGAGGCACGAATTCAAACACCGGAGGTACCCTTCAGCAAGTGAGTGATCTGTTGACCGGTCTGACCCCCGGAGCCACCAATGCGCCAGCCAACACCCAGACCAACCAGGGGGGAAGCAAAACCGGCAGCCTGCTCCAAAGCCTCGGGGGCATTCTTAGGGATAGCACGGCTCCCGCAAACTCGCAGACAAATCAGCCCGCGACCAATCAATCGCCGGTAAACGATCTGATCAACGGGCTGTTCGGACCAAAAAAGAAATAAATAAACCTCGCCCGCTCTGCCGCTGGCGAAGTTCCCTTGGCTTTTCGACGGTTCCTTGCTACATAACTCGCAATGCAATCTGTCATTGATTACTTGAAACAGAACGAGTCGCGCGCAATCGATGAACTGTGCGATTACGTTCGGTTCCCCAGCGTTTCCGCCCAACCCCAACACCGCGGCGATTTGCGCGATTGTGCGGAATGGGTGGTGAAGCATTGCCAGGCAATCGGCCTGGAAGCCAGGCTCTGCACCACCCCGGGCAACCCCATCGTCGTCGCCAAAACCCCACGCCCAAAATCGGTAGTTGCGCGCCGTCCGCATTTTCTCGTTTACGGCCATTACGATGTGCAGCCGCCGGAACCGCTCGACCTGTGGAAATCGCCCCCCTTCGAGCCGCGCATCGAAGGCCGCTCTCTCTTCGGACGCGGAGCCAGCGACAATAAAGGCCAGAACCTCGCCCACCTTAAAGCCGTCCAGGCTTATCTCGAGACCGGAACCGAATTGCCCTGCGATATTACTTTTGTTATAGAAGGCGAAGAGGAGGTCGGCAGCAACAGTCTCGCGGCCTTCCTGAGGGAGCACCGCGCTGAGATGATCTGCGACGGCATTGTCATTTCAGACACCGGGATGCCGACGCCGAAACATCCGGCGCTCACCTATGCGCTGCGCGGTATCGCAGCCTTTGAAGTGACGCTCCGCGGCCCTGCCCGAGATTTGCATTCGGGAAGCTTCGGCGGCACCGTCGATAACCCCGCAATGGCCCTGTGCCAGTTGCTCGGAAAGCTCCGCGACAAGAACGGGCGCGTGGCGATTCCCGGATTCTACGCCGACGTCCAGCCGTTATCGACCTACGAGCGAAAACAATTCGCCCGGCTGCCGTTCAACGCCCGTGACTATCAGAAGTTCCTCGGCGTGCCCAAGTTGTTTGGCGAACGAGGCTGCACACCCATCGAGCAGCGCTCCTCCCGCCCGACACTCGAGATCAACGGCCTCACCAGCGGCTACCAGGGTGAAGGCAGCAAAACCATCGTGCCCGCCTGGGCCGCCGCCAAAATCACCGTGCGCCTCGTCCCCAACCAGAATCCAACCCGCATCCTCAAACTGGTGCGTCAGCACTTGGAGAAACTGTCTCCGCCAACAGTGCGGCTGGAAATCAAATCCGGCCATGGCGCTGAAGCCTATTTGGTTTCACCAACCGGCCCGCAAGCCCAGGCAGCTTTGCGAGCGTTGAAGTCCGCGTTTGGCTGTAAACCGGTCTTGCTCCGCGAAGGCGGCTCGATTCCCATCGTCAATGATTTCAAGAAAATCCTGGGCGCTGACGCCCTGCTCCTTGGACTTGCCCTGCCTGACGACAACGCCCACTCACCAAACGAGAAATTCGACCTCGATTGCTTTGCCAAGGGCCAGTTGATGAGCGCGTACCTGTGGCAGGAACTGTCGTCACCACCAAGTCCCTGAAGTCAGAAACCTCATCGTGACAGGTCGTAGGGTAGGTCTCCGACCTGCCAGTCCACGGAGTCTCCGACTCCGTGCCGGGCCAGAGCAAGAGCAGGAGCAAGAGCAGGAGCAAGAGCAAGACATCTGCCCCACGCTGCTCCCGGGGGTAGGGTAGGTCTCCGACCTGCCAGTCCACGGAGTCTCCGACTCCGTGCAGGGCCAGAGCCAGAGCAAGAGCAGGAGCAAGAGATCTGCCCCAGGCTGCTCCCCAAAGCAAAAATTGCTGTCTTCCAGCCGGCCTGAATCGTACACGCTAACGAAAAAGACCCAAAAGGAAAGACCCAAAAACAATTGAATAATGGCGAAAAAGAGAAGCCGCCACCCCCGAAAACGCCTAGATATGTTGCGGACAAAACTATGATTAAAGGTGCAGATCTTAAGACGGCGCAGGCGTTGCCTGGCCGAACGGAATGCCTGGGCATTTACGAGAAGATGGTGCTGCTCCGACAATTTGAATTGGCGGCGCAGAAGAATTATAAAGCGGGTCGCATGCCCGGCTTTATTCACCTCTACATCGGCGAGGAGGCCGCCGGCGTTGGTGTCATCTCGACTTTGCGCAAGGACGATTGGATTACCAGCACCCATCGCGGACATGGCCACGCGCTGGCCAAAGGTCTTTCAGCCAAAAAACTCATGGCCGAATTGTACGGGCGAGCCTCCGGCTGCTGCGGCGGACGCGGCGGTAGTATGCACTTATTCGACCCATCCGTCGGCTTATTCGGCACCAACGGGTTCGTCGGCGGGGGCATTCCTGCAGCCGTCGGCGCCGGTCTCAGCGCCAAAGTGCGCGGGACGGGCCAAGTGGCCGTTGCCTTTTTCGGAGACGGCGCGGTCAACCACGGCGCGTTTCATGAAAGCCTCAACTTCGCCACGGCCCAGGCGGCCCCGGTGATCTTTGTCTGCGAAAATAATCTTTATGCGACAGCTACGCCCTTTTCGGTCGCGACCCGGAACCCCTCCGTTGCCAGCCGTGCGGCGGCTTATGGATTGCCGGGCATCGAGGTGGACGGAAACGATGTGCTGGCGGTTCACCAAATCGCGCGGCAGGCCGTAGAGCGAGCCCGCAGCGGGAACGGACCCACGCTCATCGAGGCAAAAACTTACCGGGTGGTCGGCCATCATGAAGGCGACCCGCTGGTCGGCACGTACCGCACCCAGGAGGAACTCGATAAATGGAAAGACCGGGACCCCATCGGACGCTTCCGAAAATGGCTTGTTGCCGAAGGTTTCGCCACCGAGGCAGACTTGTCACAAATCGACGCGCGCGTTCATCACGAGGTCGAAGAATCCGTGGTCTTCGCCGAAGCATCTCCCGCCCCCGACCCGGCCACAGCCAATGACCATGTCCTCGCCCGTCCGCTCAACCCGGCTGTGGCCCTGACCTCCGAAGCGCAGGACAATGGCAAGGTCGTCGAGACGACTTATCTGGAGGCCGTTCGCGACGGCATTGCCGAAGAAATGCGGCGCAATCCCCATATTATCTATTTTGGTGAAGGTATTGGCGAGCGTGGCGGCAGTTTCGCCCACACCAAGGGCTTGTGGAAAGAGTTTGGAGGTGTTCGGGTCGTTGATACACCGATCTGCGAACTGGGCTTCACCGGCGCTGCCGCCGGCGCCTCCGCCACCGGCTGCCGCGCCGTGTCCGACCTGATGTTCATTGATTTCCTGTTCGACGCCGCTTCGCAGATAATCATCCAAGCCGCTAAATGGCGCTACATGAGCGGCGGACAAATCTCCGCGCCGGTCATCATTCGCGCCAGCATGGGCGCCATCAAGAATGCCGGCCCCCATCACAGTGGCTGCTATTATCCGGTCTATGCGCATTGTCCGGGCATCATTGTGGTCGTGCCCTCTAATCCGGCCGACGCCAAGGGCCTGATGAAGACCGCCCTGCACGCGTCAGACCCGGTCTTGTTTCTCGAACACAAACTCCTCTTCAGCGGCAAAGGACCGGTGCCCAGCCGCGAGTATTACATCCCATTCGGCAAAGCCAATATCCTGCGAACCGGCACGCAGTTGACTATCGTGAGCTGCGGCGAGTATGTGAACCGTTGTGTTGCCGCTGCCCGACTGCTCGAAACAGAAGGCATCTCCTGCGAAGTCATTGATCTGCGCACGATCGTCCCGCTCGATACCGCCACTATCCTGGATAGCGTCCGCAAAACCGGGCGCCTGCTGGTTGTTGATGAAGCTCACCCCATGTGCGGCATCGGCGCGGAAATCGCCGCCGTATTGATGGAGGAAGGTTTCGATGAACTCGATGCCCCGGTCGGCAGGTTGCATCCCGATCCCGTCACGCAACCGTTCGCTCCGTCACTCGAAAATGAAATCGTGGTCACCATCGAAAAAATCGTGTCCGCGGCCAAGGCGGTCATCGGGGGCAAACCACCAGTCCCTCGCCGGCCGAAAGGCCCGGTTCAGTTGGAAAAGACTGCGCTGACTAATCTCCCGGCAAACAATGGTCCCGGCGATGGCTCTGCTTCCGCCCCGCTCCAGCCGCTGGCTGCTCTAGCCCCAGGGCTTCCGATCGTTATGCCCAATCAGGACCTCACTGTGACTGAAGGCACAGTCGTCCGTTGGCTGAAGCAAGTCGGCGACTCCGTTAAACTCAACGAGGTGATTGTTGAAGTCGAAACCGCCAAAGCCGTCGTTTCGGTCGAGTCACCCGCCAGTGGCAATCTGACCCAGATTCTGGCCCGGGAAGGAGTCGTCATCCAGATGTCTCAACCAATGGGGATTCTTCAACCCGACTGAGTCAGGCCTTATGTCCACACCACCAGCCATAGCGCCTCACCGGATAAACCGCGTGGCGGCCTCGCCCCGGGCACGCCGCTTGATGCGCCAACTCGGCATCGAGCCTCATCAAACCTCCGGCAGCGGTCCAGGCGGGCGCATTCTCGAAGGGGATGTGCGAGCCGCCGCCGCCGCCCAGTCCACCCAGCCGGCCACCGTCCGCACTGCGACCCCCTCGGTCGGCATATCGGTCATGCGCCGCGCGATTGCCGAGAAGACTGCTGCCAGCTTTGCCACCGTGCCCCACTTCTATTTGCGGGTCGAGGCGGATGTCACGCCGCTGCTCGAACTGCGTGAGGTGTTGATACCGCAGGTCCAACGCGAAGCCGGCGTGAAACTCACCTTGACGGATTTCCTCCTGCGCGCAATGGCCCGAACTGTCACGGAGTTCCCATTTGCCAACCAGGTTTGGCGCGATAACTCAATTCTGACATTGCCGACCGTGGATTTGGGACTTGTTGTCGGGCTGCCAGACGGGTTGCTCATTCCGGTGCTGCGCAACGTGGACAAACTGAGTTTGTCAGCTTTGGCGAAGCTGCGCTCTGAGATCACCGCAGCGGCCCGTGCAGGCGAACTTGCAGCCACCCAAAGACAAGGCGGTGCCATGAGCCTTTCGAACCTCGGCAACAGCCCAGTCGATGAATTCGCCGCCGTGATTGCTCCGGGCCAAAGCAGCATGCTGGCAATCGGACGAGCCGCGCCGCGCCCATTCGTGGTCCGGAACCAACTAACTATCCGCACCACCTTGCGGCTTTGCCTGTCGGCCGACCATCGGGTAATGGATGGAGGTCCCGCCGCCACAATGTTGGGCCGACTCGTCAATTTGCTCGAGCATCCCGCAACGCTCATGTCCAATGCTGAGGTCGTCACCGCCTAATGAGCCTTTCCAGCACCGGCAGCCCGACCCCGAACCCTCTGCCAAAACAGCAGCAGCCTGTCTATCCACCCTCCCCCGATGCCGGGCTTGATTCCCGACGCCGCCTTTACATGCTCGGGGTCGTCTTTACCGCCGCCGTCGGTGGCTTCCTCTTCGGCTACGATCTATCGCTCATTGGCGCTGCCAACGTCTTTCTCAAAGACCAATTCCATCTGTCGGAACAAATGTTGGGCTTCACCACTGCCAGCGCCGCGCTCGGTTGTGTTTTTGGGCCTTTCCTCGGAGCCTGGCTTTGCGATGCCGTTGGACGGGAGCGCACGATGATGCTGGCCGCGGGCCTGCTTGGTATCAGTGCTTTCATGACCGCAATCGCTCCAACCATTAACCTGTTTAACACCTTCCGAATCATCGGCGGCGTCGGCGTCGGGCTTTGCTCGGTTGCCTCGCCCATGTACATCGCCGAGGTCGCCCCGCCCAAGCAGCGAGGCGGGCTCGGAGTGATGTACCAGCTTGCGATTGTCGTCGGCTCGACCGCCGCGCCGCTCGTGGCTTATCTGCTGGTTCGCAACCTGCCTGATTCAGTTTCCTGGCGCTGGATGTTCGCCTCGCAAATCGCCGTTGTCGTCTTCTTCACTGGATTCCTTTTCCTCCTCCCGCACAGCCCGCGCTGGCTTGCTCAACGGGGTCGAGTCGAGGAAGCGCGCCTGGTGCTGGTGCGTTTGCACGGCGCTGAGACGGCCGAACTCGAATTGCGCGAAATCCAACAATCGCTCACAGAAGAGAGCGGCGGTTTCAAGGAGTTGCTGCAACCGGGGATGCGCTACGCATTGCTCATCGGTCTGCTCTTGGGTGTGTTTAACAACTGGACCGGTTGGTCGGCCATCGGCGGCTATATCCCCATGCTCTTTGAAATGGCCGGTGTGCATCAGCGCCACGTCGCGCTGCTCCAGTTCTCCTTTACTTACCTCGCGATGGCCGTGTTGACTATCATCTCGATGGGACTCATCGATCGTCTCGGACGACGGCCCTTGTGGCTCTTTGCCTCGGTGTTTATGGCCCTGATCACCGCCGGCACCGGTGTCGTCTTCCATTACCAACTCCATGGCTGGCCGGTCTTGCTCGTTATCCTCCTCTGCGCGCTGCCTCACGGCCTGGCGTTGGGTCCCCTGCCCTGGCTGATGATGTCAGAAATCTTTCCCACTCGGATTCGCGCCAAAGCGGTCGCCGTGACCACCACATGGCTCTGGCTCGTCATCTACACCGCCGCACAACTCTTTCCCATGCTCATCGGGTTCTCCCAACGTCACATCGGCTCCCCCGCAGGCGCTTTTTGGATATTCACCATTGTCTGCATTTGCGCCGTGCTGTTTGGCTGGAAAATGCTGCCCGAAACCAAAGGCCGAACGCTCGAGGAAATCGGCAGAGCCTGGCGCAGGAATTAGCCTGGTTCACCAGGCCAACCACCTCATTGACCAGCAACTGCGCCGCCTGAAGCAGGATTTTCTGAAAGAGGGCGGCCTGCGTGAACGCATGACCCGCACCTGAATCGCTTACCGGAATCGAAATCAGGCGACGAATGAGAGTGGTGGCGCCCCCAGCCTCCCGCCAATAGCTCAACCCCATCCGTCGCCTCGGTCCCATGAATCCCATAGATCGCCGCATGCTGGTCTATCGCAACCGCAAGATGGCCGTGGTCCAAAGGCGCTGGATGAGGAGCTGACCGAGGACGTCGGTCAAACCAAAAACTACGCCGGCAAGCTGGCGGTCCGGTATGCCTATTCCACCAACGGCCAGCGGATATTCAAGTTGAGCGTTCCGGCGCGGTGCCAGCCCAGGGCTTGATTGAA
>JBAXTC010000330.1:0-8004 GCA_037130375.1 Verrucomicrobiota bacterium
CGAAGATTCCGACATACTGTTATACCTCACCAGTTTCGGGTCGCAAAAGCAACTCCGATTGTTTTTCCGCCGTGGGTGGCACCGCGTGTCCTGAGTGGACACTGGCCACGGCCGCTTGAACGCTCGGCTCGTTGAGCGCCTCCATCCCTTCATCCACGGCGCGTATTTTACGATCTGGCACCCTTTGAGAACCCTGCGCTCTAAGAGTTTCCGCACGGTGGCTTGGCTCACGCGGAGGCGTTGAGCAGCTTCCTCCAGAGTCAGCCAGTCACGCTTGGCCTCGTCAAAGCATGGGATCTGATGGTAGTGGCTGAGAGATTGCACCCGCTCAAGGTTGAAGGAGTTTTCCGCACCGGTTGTATAGCCGAGCTTGATCTAATGCCTGCTCCGCTTGCGTTGCGGCCCGCAGTGCCTGCTCCCAACGTTTCTCCAACTCGCCGCAAACCAAGCGGTTTTCCGGCTCGACAGCATCAAATTGTCGTCGAGCCCGTTGACTCTCATAACGCGCTTGTTGTACAGTCCATGCTTTCCGGCGAAGGCCAGCAGCGAGAGCCCGCTGCGTCGGTGTTCTCGGAGAATCTCAGCTTTCTCTTTGGAGGTGAGGTGGCGTCGGGTTGGGCGGGTTTGAGATGATTGTCGTTTCACTCTGCCATCCTGCCATACCCGCACCCCTCACCGTAAGACGGCACCGCCGGACGGTTACGATCATGCCGCGCCCCGGGTCAAACGAAAAGTGGGGTCACACTCGGGCCCGTTCGCCAGTTCTGGGCCGCAGTTCAGGATGTGCGGAGAACTGCTTAGGTGTTTGGCTTTCGGCGGAGGTTTCAGTGTCTGGCCAGCGCCACCCAGACGGCGATGCAGACGATGTGCAACGTCTGGTCGAGCCAGAGCGCAATCGAGCCGGCTTCCGGCGCCTGGCCGCATTTCTTAAAGCTGCGCAGCCACCAGGCTGCGGGCACGCGGGTGTCAATCAGCATGTGGACAAATCCCAGCACCAGCCCGGCCGGCCAGCCCAGGGCAAGGCTGAGGCACACTGCGTGGATGGCGGCATGAGTCCAGGCGGCGGGATGTCGCAAGCTGAGTTTGTTTCGCGCCATCCAGTCATTTTGCAGAATCCAATCTGCCACCAGGTGCGCCACCAGTCCTCTTTCGAATGGCGTGAGGGGCATCGGAGCATTAGAACCGGACGAACTGTCGGGAGTGCCGAGATCGAGCCTGCTCTTCCTCCCGGTGCCGGGCATTGAGGATGGCCTGAGCTGCCTGCCGGGCGACTCCGCGCGCCAGGTTGAGGGCGTTGAGGTCGAACCAGTCGCGTTCGTTGCCGCCGAGCACGATCAGACCCAGGAACTGGTTTTCGACGGTGATCGGGGATAGCAGGAGCGAGGCGGTTTCGAAGCCAAGGCGTGTGCAGGACTTGAAGGTCTCCTCGTCGTCGAAGCTTGCCACCAATTGGTCTCCTGGATTCTGCAAGACCGGCCCGAGGAAGCCTTGGGCATTACTAACCGCTTCACACTGCTTGGGGGTCAGGGTCAAGTTCGCCTGGCCGCGAAGTTCGAGGCAGTCGGAGAATTGGGATCGCAGCAGCAGCAATCCCCAATCGGCGTAAGTGGCCGACGAGAGTTGCTGCAAAATGACATCGAGCAAGGTCTGGAGTTCGCGCGATTCGCCGATTGCCTTGCCGACCTCATCGTACACCACAACCTGCGCGCTCAGGCGTCGGATGCGCTCGCTGGAGGTGCGGATCATGGCGAAGAGCACGCTCATCCCGGCGACGCTGTTCTCGCTTTGCATCTGATCGAACGCCGCTTTGGAGAGCCGGAAAATGGTGGCATCCCCCGCCGCAACCGCTGAGGCTGAGCGTGGTTTCTGGTCCAGAAGCGCCATTTCTCCGAAATAGTCGCCGGGTTCGAGCACTGCAAGAACCTTGTGGACCGCAGTCGTGGCTTGCGCGCGCTTCTCGATGCGAATGCAGCCTTTCAGAATGAAATACATGCTGTCGCCGGGGTCGCCCTCGGAGAAAACGGTCTGGCCGTCAGCATACTCCTTTTCCTCCAAGGCGGTGGCAAGGCTGGCCAGCGCGTCGCTGTCCATCGCACACAACACCGCGATGTGCTTGAGTTCTTCAGGATTCATTGGGGGGGCCGGACCGGGCGGGTCATTGAACTTTGTAGTGTTGCCGGGGGGTTATCAGAGATCGGAGCTCCTGCGGGTGGTTCGCCTTGCTGAGGGCGTCTTCTTCGGTGATCAACCCAGCCTGGTGAAGTTCTGCGAGGGACTTTTCCATGGTACACATGCCGTGATTGGCCCCGGTCTGGATGGCGGAGTAGATCTGGTGCGTTTTACCTTCGCGAATGAGCGCGGAGATGGCCGGTGTCACCACCAGGATTTCGCGCGCGGCAACGCGCCCCTGGCCGTTGATCTTAGGCAATAGCACTTGCGAGACGACACCCTTGAGAGTCGAGGCCAGCATCACCCGGATCTGCTCCTGCTGATACGGGGGGAAAACGTCAATGATGCGATCCACCGTCTGAGCGGCGTCCTGGGTGTGGAGTGTCGAGAGCACCAGGTGGCCGGTCTCGGCCAGCGTCAAGGCGGCGGCGATGGTTTCCAAGTCGCGCATTTCGCCGACCAGGATTACGTTGGGGTCTTCGCGCAAAACGGCCTTCAGAGCGCGCGGAAACGAATAAGTATCCGAACCCAGCTCGCGCTGGTTGATGGTCGAGCGGATGTGGGGATGGAGGAATTCAATCGGGTCCTCGATGGTGATGATGTGCCCATCCTTGTTCTGGTTGACCAGGTTGATCATGGCCGCGAGCGTGGTGGACTTGCCGCAGCCGGTGGGGCCCGTCAGGAGCACGAGGCCGCGCGGAAGCAAGGCAAGCTGCTGAACGGTTTCGGTCAGCCCCAGATCATCGCAGGAGGGAATGTTCTCGCCGATGGTCCGGAACACGCCGGAGACGCAGCCACGTTGCATGAACACATTCACCCGGAAACGGGAGAGTCCCGGGATGCCGATGGAGAAGTCCAATTCGTGCTCCTCCTCGAACTTGGCCTTTTGGTCGTCGGTGAGGATGCTGTAAATGAGGGTCTTGGTGTCGTCCGGTCCAAGCTCGGTGTCAAATCCGCTCGGGATCAACTGGCCGTTGATGCGAACCATTGGCGGACGGCTGGCAGTCAGGTGCAAATCCGAGGCGCCATGCTGGACGGCGTGGTTGAGAAGTTCGGCGAGGTCCATAGCAGTAGGTGTCAGGTTGTTACTGGGTTAACGGGTTTTTAACGGGTTCATGCCATCGCGGAGGTGCCGGAATAGATTCCTTTGAGATTCATCTTTAACTCGTCGGGTTTGGGCGAAAACCGTAATGCCTCCGCCTCTTCCACTTTGCCGCCCTTCACCAAGTCCACCAAAGACTGGTTGAAGGTCTGCATTCCGTCCGAGCGCGACGATTGGATCGCCGCAGGGATTTTCGTGGTGTCTCCTTCCAGGATGAGCTTCTTAATGCGCGGGCTGTTGATGAGTATCTCCACGGCGGCCGTCCGTCCGCCACCGGCCCGTGGCAGGAGCTTCTGACAGATGATTGCGCGCAAGCCCAGGGACAACTGCATGCGGACTTGAGTGATACGGTCGGTGGGGAAAAGGTTGATGAGCCGCTCCAGCGATTCCGGCGCGTCCTGGGTGTGCAACGTGCCAAATACCAGGTGGCCGGTCTCGGCCGCCGTCAGCGCCACAGAAGCGGACTCCGCGTCGCGCATTTCACCGATCAGTATCACGTCGGGATCCTGCCGGAGCACGTGTTTGAGTGCGGATGCGAAGCTGGAGGAATCCACGGCGATTTCCCTCTGGTTGATCAGGGCGAGCTTGTTTTCGTGGACGAATTCAATCGGATCCTCCAACGTCATGATGTGGCAGGCTTGGGTCGTGTTGATGTGGTCAACGAGCGCGGCCAGGGAGGTGGACTTGCCGCTCCCCGTGGCGCCGGTCACGAGCACGAGGCCCTCGTTCGCCGCAGCGATCGTCTTCAGCACAGCGGGCAACTCCAATTGCTCGATGGTCGGAATCTTTGTGCCAATCGTCCGCAACACCATGCCCGGCCGGTTGCGTTGGTAAAAAAGATTGACGCGGAACCGGCCAAGATTGGGAATGGCGATGGCCGCATCACAGTCTTTGGTGGCGTGAAACTCCTGCATTTTCTCGTCGCTGTCCAGGACTTCCCGGGCCAGCCGCAGGACGTCGTTTTCGGTCAACGGTGGCATTTCAAAACGGCCGAGTTCGCCGTTGATACGGCCCATGGGCACCTCCCCCGACTGAACGTGCAGGTCCGATCCCTTGTTTTCAAGGAGCACACTGAGCAGATCGGCCAGGGTGGGCGAAGCTTTGGTCTCTTGCACAAATGTTTTCTTAGCCGTGATGCTCACAATTGTCGAGATTGTTCTTACTTTTAGTTTCAGGCCGTCACTGTCGGTGCTGAACCGAGCCGAGCAGCCGTCTGCTGCACCCAAACCTTGAGTTCGGGAGAAAGGGACGTAAAACGAATTCGGGTCTGGGGGGACGCGCCAGCGACAGCACCGATGACTTTGGCGTAGATTTCACCGCCCGGATTCGCTCCCGCCACAGGCTCGATTCCAATTTTGAGGTTGCTGAGAGAAACGAGTGACATCTCGGATTCGATGCCAGCCCCGGATTCAGCCAACGTCGCCAGCCGCCCCGCATGAACAGTTCGTCCAACGAATTTCTCCTCCAACACGGTGAAAGAGATGGGCAGTGGCAGCGGCAGCGGATAAAGGGTCTCGGACCTCGATGGCAGGGAGAGATTGAACGGTTCACCGATGCCGCCAATTTCAAACAACTGGAGGCTGCACGTGGCCCCCTTGGGTTCGACTTGGAACTGTCCGTCGATGCGCAAATCGGCCTGGATTCTTTCGCGGGTGTTCTCGGAAATCAGGAGTTGGCCGCCGGTGGTGAAGGACTCGATGCGCCCGGCCAGGTTTACGTTGGAGCCCACCGCGGCATATTTCGTGCGGCGCAACGAGCCGATGTTGCCGACGATCACCCGGCCCGTGTGGATGCCGATGCCCATTTCGAGTTCGGCAGCACCCTTGGCGCTGAGACGCTGGTTGACTCCCATCATCGCGAGTTGCATGGCCAGCCCGCAGGCGACGGCTTTCGCGGCATTATCGTCGCAGACCAGCGGGGCGCCAAAGATCACCAGGATGGCGTCACCGATGATTTCATCAATGGTGCCCTCGTAACGGCTGATGACATCCACCATGGCTTCGAGGTAGAGGTTGAGAAACTCGATCACATCATGCGGCGAGAGCCGCGAGGCCAGGGCTGTGAAGCCGCGCAAGTCCGACATCAGGATCGTAACTTCGCGTTCTTCGCCCCCCAAATCGAGGCCCTCGGGCGATTTAAGAATGCTTGCGGCCACTTCCTCGGACACATAACGGCCAAAAGCGCGCCGAACCAGTTCGTGCGCTCGGGCCAGTTCCGTATTCTTGTCCGCAAGGCTGCGGCGCAGCTCATCGACAGTCAGATGCGTGTTCACCCGCGCAAGCAGTTCATGCGCGTTGAACGGCTTGGCCACGTAATCCACCGCGCCCAGTTCAAATCCCTGGACCAGGTCGGCGGTTTCGGTCTTCGCGGTGAGAAAGATGACCGGGATTTGGCGCCATTTCTCGGCGGCCTTAAGCTGCCGGCAGGTTTCAAAGCCGTCCATTTCCGGCATCATCACATCAAGCAGGATGAGGTCGGGGCGGACCCGGTCAACGACCGCCAGTGCCTGCCGGCCATTGGTGGCCACACTGATCTGGTAGCCTTTCTCTTTGAGAATGGCCGAGATCGCCTGGATGTTGGCCGGCGTGTCGTCCACCACTAAAATGCGGCTGTTCATATTGGCAATCCCGGCCGGCCCGCGACCTGCGGCAGGACCGCTGAACCTTCTACTGGTTTTCCTCGTGCGCCCGCTGGCGCACCGCCAGGTAATGGTCCAACTCGGCCATATCCTTGAATATCGCGACGCCTGGAAGCGACTTCATGATCTCGAAAACCTCCTGGATTTGGGGTTGCAGGTGGACGAACGAGGCCTGGCCGCCGCGTTCCTTGAGTTGTTTTCGAGCCATTGAAAATATCCGCAGGCCGGCGCTGCTGATGAATTTCAACTGGGCCAGATCAAACACGAGGTGTTTAATCTGGCCAGCCAGTACGGGTGCGAGTTGGTGCTCCAATTCGGGCGCGGTCGCGGTGTCGAGGCTGCCGGTGAGTTTTACCGTGACGGCTCCAATGCTTTTGTCGCCAACGGTCTTGAGAGTCAGTATTTCGAGTGGCATATCAGTATTTACCTACTAGTTTTCGTTTGTTTCTTGCTCTATTGCAAATATATTTATGGCTGGCCGGCCTGAACGAGTCGTTTGGTCAGGCGCAGCACGTTCTCGCCGCCTTCCCGGGTATGGCGCATCTCATCGGTGTACCGTCGGACGAGTTGAATTCCCCAACCGCCGGGCGGCCGGTCGTCGTTGCTGCTTTCCGTGTCGATTACGGGCGCCAGGGTCGGATCGAACTCCGGGCCGCGATCTCGCAGCTCAATGACCATTGCGCTGCCGGTGTGTTGGATGGTCACGCGGAATGTCTGCCGCGCATCGCGTCGCAACGCGTGGTTGACGATGTTGCTGGCGCATTCCTCGAGGGCCAGCGCCAGCCCGAAAAGCGCATTCTCAGAGACCTCCTGGGCCTGGCCGAACTCCTGCAAGGATTCCACCGCGCGCATGACTTCCTTGGGGGTGGCGTGCAGTTCCAGCGTCATACGCGGCTCTCCTTGCCCGAAAAACCGCTCCCGACTCTCAGTGTCAGGATCGCGATGTCGTCGGATTGTGGCGCGCTGCCGGCAAAGGCGCGGACTCGCTGGAGCAACCCCGCCGTGATGGCCGGTGCGGATTGGTTGACGAACGTCCCTGCGTCCTCGAGGAGTCGGTCGTTTCCGTAACATTCGTCCTGTAGGTTGAATGCTTCGCTCACGCCATCAGTGTAAAGGATAAGCGCGTCGCCGGAACGCAAGGTCAATTCCGTGCGCTCGAATTCGAGACCGGGCTCGAAGCCGAGCGCTGTGCCGAGACGCTCGACGGCCCAGCATGGGGGGGCGGCAGAGCGAAGCAGCACCGGGCGGCAATGGCCGGCATTGGCCAGGGTAAGGTGGCCGGAGGCGGGATTGAACATGGCACAAAGAAAGGTCACGAACATGCCCGATGGATTGTCCGCCGCGAGTTCGTCGTTGAGCCGCGCCAGTATGCGTTCCGGTTCGACGATCTCGCGCGCCAGCAGCCGGGCGAGGCTGATCGCCCGGACCATGAACATGGAGGCGGGGAGGCCCTTGCCCGAAACGTCGCCAAGGAACACCACCAACCGGTCCGCCGCCGCCGCGCAAACTCCGTAGAAATCGCCGCCCACCTCGCGCGCCGGTTCGATCACGGCGCCAAACTGGACGCCATAGGCGCGCTCCGGCCCGGCGAAGTCGTGCGGCAGCATGCCCATCTGGATTTCACGGGCCACGCGCAATTCACTGGCTATCTGCTCCTTAACCGCATCGCTGTAAGCCTTGGCTTTGAGGAGCGACCGCACGCGGGCTTTTACCTCCAGCATCTCGAAGGGCTTGGTAAGGTAATCGTTTGCTCCCGCCTCGAAGCCGCGCGTTTTGTTCTGCACCTCTTCGAGCGAGGAAAGAAACATGATCGGCACCTCCGCCGTCTCGGGCATCTGGCGCAGACGCCGGCAGACTTCATAGCCGTCCAGGCCGGGCATGACGATGTCGAGCAACACGAGGTCGGGCGGGGTGCGCGCGGCGATCTGCAGCGCCATTTCGCCATTCAAGGCGAGGCTGAGTTTATGGTCCGACTTCAGGCCCTCGACCAGGATGTCGAGATTGGCCTTAGCGTCGTCCACGAGTAACACGCGGCAGTCGGATAACTTCTTCATGGGATGGGGATTTGAACAGGAGGCAACAGAGGGAACAGAGA
>JBAXTC010000331.1:0-8002 GCA_037130375.1 Verrucomicrobiota bacterium
CCGGCGCAACGAGTCCTTGCGCTGCGCGATGGCTGGCCTTCCGCGTTTAATTACTACGATGCCAGCGTCCCTTTCACGCTGCGTGCGTTTAGTGAGCACCTGCGGCTGCTAATGTCGGATTTTGGTGCGGATGGAACCCTTTTTCCGGTGCCCCGGCGGCTGAAGTCGGAGTTTCGCAGTTTGTTGCAGAGCCATATTTTCCCCGGCTTTGATCTGAGAATTGACACTCAACATGCACAGAAGCGGTTGGTCCTTGCCAGCAAGGAGAAAGGCGGGGGCAGCCTTCCTGTTGCAGTGTGGTCCGCAGGCCAGCGCGAGTTTGTTCCGCTGCTTCTCGGACTCTATTATCTGATGGTCCCGTCGAAGGCTCCACGGCGCAAAGGCGTGGAATGGGCCGTCGTCGAAGAGTTGGAGATGGGCCTGCACCCGCGCGCCATCACCGTGGTGATGTTAATGCTGTTCGAGTTGATGACGCGCAGTTATCGCGTTTGCATTTCAACTCATTCACCACAAGTCCTCGACGCAGTCTGGGCCGTGCAGAGATTGAAAGAACACGGCGCCTCAGCCTCTAACCTGTTGCAGGTCTTCGACGTGGAACAGACCCAACCGATGATTCAACTCGCAGAGAAAGTCATTAAGCGGAGTATGAAAGTGTACTACTTCGACCGCACCGGCGGTGCGACGCGTGACATTTCTGCGCTCGATGCTGCTGCCGAAGAGGAAGGCGAGTCGGGCTGGGGTGGATTGACCGAATTCAGTGGCCGAGCGTCAACGGCTGTGGCGCGGGCGGTCGCCAACTCCAAAAAGGAGGCACCGTGACCGCAGAACAAGCTGTCAACGCCACTCCGCACTTGAATGGCAAATGGGAGAAGGGCCTTCAGGCTCTCAGGCCAGAGGACAAGCCTTACATCAAGGCTGCTGATACGCGAGCCATCACTGGAAGTGTGGATGTGGACACGGCTTTGGTGAGGGTTGATCCAAACGCAAATCGCTGGGATTTTGCGATTGGATACCAGCATGAGGATCGAGACTCCGAATGCCTGTATTGGGTCGAGTTACACACCGCCCGCAATAGCCAAGTGGATGTCGTCCTCAGAAAGTTGCGCTGGTTATTGCGCTGGCTCGCAGGTGACGGTAAAGCTCTGGACAAGTTCGAGAGGGACTTTGTGTGGGTCTCCAGCGGACGAACCGACTTTACCCTCAATGGTCCCCAGCGCCGAGCTTTTGCTGATCTCGCACTACGCCAGACAGGGGGATCGTTGCAGATTCCCAACAAGCGTCAATAACCATGTCCACTCACTTCGCTGACAAACTTATCCTCGTGCCGTGGGCCTTGAAACAGCGTGTTGCTGCGGTGAGCCTGCGCTGAGGGGGCACCGGGCAACCGGTGTCCCTACCTCGACATCAGTTTGATCGGAAGGTTGACCAAGCGGCGGTTTGCGCCTAGAAAGGGTGGATGATTCGATATTGCTTTGAGGCGCAGTGGCCGCGGTTTATGCAGTCGGTCCTTGTGTTTTGCGTTGGGGCAACGGCCTGTTTGCAGCCGGCGTTTGCGGAATTCAAAGTTGGGTTGGTCCTGGATCGAGGTGGCAAGGATGACAAGTCGTTCAACACGTCGGCTTATGAGGGTGCCATGCAGGCGCAGAAGAAGCTGGGGGTATTTCTCAAGTATGTCGAGGTTTCGGATGACAATGCATTCGAGCCGATGCTTCGGGCCCTTGCGCAACGCGACTTTGACATGATCATCGGTGTCGGCTTTGCCCAAAAGGAAGCGATCAAGAAGGTGGCGGCGCAGTTTCCCAACCGGCATTTTGCGATTGTGGATTCGGAGGTGGATGCGCCCAATGTGCGGTCGTTGATGTTCGAGGAGCATGAGGGGGCGTACCTGATCGGGGCCATCGCGGCGATGACGAGCAAGACGGGAAAGATCGGGTTCGTCGGCGGAATGGATATTCCGCTCATTCGCCGGTTTGCGATGGGCTATGAGGCCGGGGCGAAAAAGATCAATCCGGAGATCGTGGTGCTGGCCAACTACGTTGGGGTCACGAGTGAGGCCTGGAATAACCCGCCGAAGGGGAAGGAACTCGCGGTATCCCAATACGAGGGCGGCGCAGATATCATCTTTGCCGCGGCGGGCGCGTCCGGTCTTGGGGTCTTCGACGCGGCGGAAGAGAAGAAGAAATTCGCAATCGGGGTGGATGCCAACCAGAACTGGACCAAACCTGGTTTGATCCTGACGAGCATGCTCAAACGAGTGGATGAAGCGGTGTTTGCAACGATTCAAGAGACCAAGGCAGGCAAGTTTAGCGGCGGAGTCAAACGGTTTGGCCTGGGCAACAAAGGAATCGATTACGCGTTCGACCAGTACAATGCCAAGATACTGACTGAGTCGGTGCGGAAACGCGCTGATGCGTTGAAGGCGGAAATCATCGCCGGGAAGATTGTGGTGCCGGATTATTACAAGAGGCCCCGGTAGTTCCTGCTTCCCAGGTTCCTTTCGGAAACGGCACTGCCGCTCAGAGTAGCCGCCGACGGCAGTCGGCGCGCTTTGCCTCATTTACGGAGATTAGCGCCGACTGCCGTCGGCGACCACGATTTCTTGAATCCATCCTGAAGTGGGGAGGTTTTTGGATGGAAGATGATTGCAGCAAAAGACAGGTGCAATTACACTTTTGGTCGTACGCAGCCAACTCAGCCAACACTAAGAGAAGAACAAATGAAGCAAAATCCGGGAATCTTCCCAGCACAGCGAGGTCCAATTGCCCAGGACTGGAAGTGGGCATTAATCTTGCCAGCCTGCTTGCTTATCGCAACGGTGGGCCAACCGGCGCGCGCGGCGGGCAATTTGCTGAAGAATCCGAGCTTCGAGGAAGCTGGGTTTGATCGGGATAGCCCGGCCAACTGGGTCAGCCGGTCTGAAGGCGCGAAAGGCGGCGCTGTCGCCGATGGGAACCCACACACGGGCAAGCAGTGCATCGCCATTCCGGCCTATACCTCCGTGGAACAACGGGTCGAGCGCCTCGAGGCGGGAGCCTACATTGCCCGGTGCTGGGTCAAATCTCAAACTGAACAGCTCGTGACTCTAATGCTCCAGGAGCCTGACCGGCCTTGGGCAGCTTACACTTGCGCCGAAGTCCAGGTTCCAAGCAATCGCTGGATTCAAATCGAGGCATTTTGTTCGCTGGACCAGAAAGGCACTCTGATTTTCACGCTGGGTGGCACCTCAAAGGACTTTCGATTTTATCACGGCACGGCAGGGGAAATGCGGGGTCCCATTTTGGCGGACGACTGCGAACTGGTCCGTTACGAACCTAAATCACCTCCCTTGCTCGCGGTCTGGGATGCAACCAGGGAATTGGGGGGCACGATTGATTGGCTGGCAAAGGGCCAGTGGTCTCCGGTTGAAGGTCAGTCCCATGCCTTCGCTGGGACTCCCATCTTTCAGAGCCGCCATCTCGCGGGAGCTGTCCGCCAGGACGATGGCGGACTGATGGTTTATTCGGTGCAGGAGCAGACGGTCAAACCACGCGGAGTCGTTTTGCCATCACCCGCTTTCAAAGTGTCGCAGTGTGTTCTGGTTCGCACCAATGAGAGGACCGGCATTCACGTGGCCTCGGAGAATGGCGAACGCTCCTACACGGCGTGGATTGATCCCAAAGGTGTCATCAGCATAGAAGCCCGCCAGGTGCCGCGCTTTTTCGTGCGGGATTGCCGGTTGCGCTACGGCCTCCTGCCTTCATTCGTCGGGACGGATATCTGCTATGCTCCGCAAAAACTGCCTGACTTGAAGCAAATCAGCATTCCCTCGACGCAATGGTTCGTGGGATTGGTGGACGGCAACGACAGCATGCTGGTGGCCGTGTGGGGCGCTGACTCGCAGGCCGCCACGCTGGGGCTGTCGGGCGAAGGCGAGAATCGGATGATAGATTCGCTCTCCATCGCTACGGACACAGCGGGATTCTCGCTTTCATTCGTCGGCCATGCCGGTCTTTGGCACCAGGAACCTCTCAAGGAAGACTGGCTTGGCGAATACGTGCCGATTGGGTGGGAACGCCCTTTTCCGGCGCGCTGGATGGGCCAATTCTTTGTGACTTCGGGCCGCAAGGCATCTTTTCGCGAGCCTTACATGCTCTACTCGTTTCCGATAGCGAACACCAAGACGCGGATGTGGGGCGTTTGGTTCGAGGATTGGAATTACCATCCGTTCTTCTTTGACGGCCCACGCACCGTGTTGCATTTTGAGAAGACATTTATCCCCAACGGAGATGCGCTCATCTACTTTCTCGAACCGGCGGCGGCGGACCTCAATTCCCCATGCGAGATCGTCGAGCAGGTTTTGGGACGAGACAAAGCAGCGGCGCTGTTCGATTTTGACGGCAACGGGATACGGAAGCTAAAGTATTCCACTCCGAACGAGTTTATGTACGATCGGCCCGTTTGCGCTACGACCACGCGTCTCTCGAGGATCAAGCAGGAGGAAAAGAAGACCGTTGGGCTAAACCTGGCCACCCATCTTTATGAGTTCATCCGGGAAATTCGCGGACGCATCGATCAATACACCGCCTTCTTCGGCCAGATGAAGAGCTACCTCGATGATGCAGAAAAGGCGCATCCGGAGTGGCACCCCTACTTCGCCGAACTGCAGGCCCTGGTGGCGGAAGGAAAATCCAAAGCCGGTGAAATCTATGCCACGCCTCTGCCCGCAGTGGAGCACAAAACCGAGGCCATAAAGAAACTTCTGGAAGAGGGAAAAGGAGATGGCTTCGATTGCGGCAAACTCGATGTCCGAAGCCCCGCGGGTGCGCAGGACGATCTTTGCCGCCGCTACAACCGGGTGGTAATAAGGCTCTTCCAAACCAGCGCCCTGACCTGCGGCGACTCGCCCGAAAAGGCGGCCATCGCCAAACATATCTGGGATGAATCGCGGAAAGTCTTGCGTCAGCCGACCCGTTGGGAGTCGCGGCGCACCTTGTATTTCTTCGAGCCGTGATCGAGAATTCCCACCTTATGGATATGAACACCGAAGCTGAACGCAGATGCGTTCGTGGGGTGGCAGGTGGAATTGCCGCCCTCCTTGCCGCCGTAGTCATCACCGGTTGCGGTGTGCAAACCAAGACACCCGATCAGACGCTGGAAAGTTCCGAAAACCGCGTCATCAAGACCGCGTCCGGGCCGGAGATGGTCTCCATCCCGGGTGGCGAGTTCACCATGGGCGCGGACGATGGCCCGGTCGATGTCAGGCCCGCGCATCGCATTAAGGTGGACGGCTTTCTGATGGACCAAAATGAGATCACCCAGGAGGTGTACGAAAAGGTTACTGGCAAGAATCCTTCCCGCGTCAAGCATCCCAGGAAACCGGTGGAGCAGGTCACATGGACGGCGGTGGTGAAGTTTTGCAATGCCCGGTCCGCCCAGGAAGGATTAACCCCCTGCTACGATCTGAAAACGTGGGAATGCGATTTTTCCGCCAGCGGCTACCGCCTGCCCACCGAGGCCGAGTGGGAGTATGCCTGCCGGGCCGGCAGCACGAGTCCGTTCTACTTCGGTTTCCGGGCTGAGGAACTCAAATCCTACGCCTGGTTCGACGGCAACTCAGAGTCCAATCCCCACATCGTTGGACAGAGAAAACCGAATGCCTGGGGGCTGAACGATATGGCGGGCAACGTGTGGGAATGGTGCCACGATTTCTACGGAGCCAAGTATTACCGGACCAGTCCCACAAACAATCCCCACGGACCACCGCAGGGTGAGAAGCGCGTGCTTCGAGGCGGAGCGTGGTCGAGCAGCGCCGACAGTTGTGCTTCCTGGGTTCGCAACTGCGACGAGGCGGGTCTCACCGACGTCTGTCTGACCATGGACTCAAACGGTTTTCGGTGTGTTCGCAGAAAATGAACCGACCATGCGCCATCCCAGACGGCCAATCTGATTAAGGAGCGCTGGTTTTGCACTTCAATGGCAGTCGCAGCCCCTTGATGATGCATCATCAGAGAATCCCGGGTGCCATTTTCGAGATCACGGGGATCGAAAAGAGCTTTCACGGGGTGAAAGCGCTGCGCGGCGTGGATCTGGTGCTCGAACCAGGCCGCATCCACGCTCTCATCGGAGAAAATGGCGCGGGGAAATCGACGCTCATTAACATTGCCACCGGCGTCTTGCAACCAGACCGGGGACAAATCCTCGTTGCCGGGCAACGGACAAGGATTTCCAATCCGCGCGAAGCCGCCCGTTTGGGAATTCACGTGGTTCACCAGGAAGCAGAGCATTTTTCACAACTTTCCATTGCCGAAAACATGCTGCTATCGGAGGGCCTGGTTCCCCGCCGCGCCCTGCCGCTGCTCATCGATTGGCCTGCCACAAACGATCGAGCGCAACATGCGCTGGCATCAATGAAAGTGGCTGGGAACGTGCGGCAGGCGGCGGGCACTCTGAGCATTGGGCAGCGGGTGCAGGCAAATATTGCCGCGGCGGTTTCGGGTCAGGCCCGAGTGTTGTTCCTGGATGAGCCGACAGCTTCTCTGACTCATGTCGAGACGCGCACATTAATTGAACAATTGCTGCGCCTGAAAGCCGCGGGAGTCGCCATCGTTTATGTCAGCCATCGTCTGGAAGAAGTGCTCGAAATCAGCGACACCATAACCATCTTGCGCGACGGTTTCCGGGTTGCCAGCGAGCCCGCACGAGGCATGACGGTTGATCGGTTAGTGGCGCGAATGGTCGGGCGCAAGTTGGATGCGTTTCAGCGCGGCGCGCGGGCGACCCCAGGCAAGACCGTATTCAGCCTCAACCACTTTAGTTCCCCCAAGGGCCTGTTCCGGGACATTTCCATCGAGGTGTGCCGTGGCGAGATTGTAGGGCTGTATGGCCTGGTTGGCGCGGGCCGCAGCGAGTTGGCGCGAGCGGTGTTCGGGCTGGACCCGCACATTGGCGACATTACGCTTCACGGCCGCCGGCTGCGGATCCGGCAGCCGATGGCCGCCATTAGAGCGGGGCTGGCGTATTTGCCCGAGGATCGACTTAGAGAAGGCATTTTTGCCACGCATTCCTGCCAGAGCAACCTGACCGCCGCGGTATTGCGGCAGATGGGACGGTTCGGTTTTATATGTGGCCGCCGAGAGCAGGATGTCGCCACACGGGTCATCCGGGAGTTTCAGGTGAAGCTGGATACACCCGAACAGCCGATCAACACGCTTTCCGGTGGCAATCAGCAGAAACTGGTTTTGGGGCGGTGGCTCGAAACGCAGCCGGAGGTTCTTATCCTGGACGAACCGACCCGCGGTGTGGACGTGGGCGCCAAGGCGCAGATTCACCGGATGATTGGTGAGTTGGCCGCCAGGGGCAAGGCAATCCTCCTGATTTCCTCCGAGCTGCCCGAAGTCATGCAGATGAGCGACCGCGTGCTGGTGCTCGCAGAGGGCCGGCTCGTCGGTGAATTTGATCCTCGAAAAGCAGGGGAGGACACGCTCGTGACGGCAGCGCTCCCCAAGAGTGTGAAACGGACCGGTTTGTTGGGCAAAGAACGACCGCAGCGCGGTTCCATGCTCGAAGCGTTTTCGCGTTTTCGCGAGTTTGGCATTTTCGCGGCGTTGACCATCATCTTTTTATTGATGGCCATGGCGCGACCGAACGAATTTGCGAGCATGAAGAACTTTCTGGATGTCCTCACCGACGCTTCCATTGTCGCCGTGGGGGCAACGGGTATGACGCTGGTGATCATTACCGGCGGCATCGACATTTCAGTCGGCAGAATGCTCGGATTGGTTGGTGCGGCGGCGGGAATGTTGGCGATGCGAGGTGTGCATCCGTTGCTTTGCCTGGGAGCCGCTGTGGGGCTGGGAGCATTGCTCAGCTCGCTTAACTCAGCGCTAAGCGCGCTCGGGCGCATTCATCCCATCGTGGTAACCCTGGCCGGAATGAGCGTCTATCAAGGGCTGATGCAGAAGTTAACTGGTGGCTATGAAGTTCATCCGTTGCCAGACGGCTACCGCGCGTTCGCCGATGGTGA
>JBAXTC010000332.1:0-7997 GCA_037130375.1 Verrucomicrobiota bacterium
GCGGCCTTGATCTGGTCAAGAGCCTCAGGAACGACCACGAGGATTTGCCAGTGCGGGTCGTGACCATGCACGAGGAAACGCTTTACGCCGAGCGCGCGTTGCGCCCCGGGGCGATGGGCTATGTCATGAAAAATGAGCCAGCCAAGACGGTGACGGCCGCCATCCACAGCGTGCTGCGGGGTGAGATGTATCTGAGCCGAAAAATGTCTTCGTCGGTGATTTCCAAGTTCATGCGGGGCGAGACTGAAGAGCCGATGTCACCTCTCGAGATCTTAAGCGACCGTGAGCTGGAGGTCTTCCGGATGCTGGGGCAGGGCAAAGGCACCCGGCAAATCGCGCAGGACCTCGGTCTCAGCATCCCCACCATCCAATCTTTTCGCAACCGCATCAAAGAAAAACTGCATCTCAAGACCGCCCCCGAGCTGGTGCTGCACGCCATTCACTGGGTGCAGAGCGAATCTCACTCAATCTGAAGCACGCGGTAGAACTTACGGGGTTCGCTGCTGGAATCCGTCGCCGTTTTAGTCGTGCCGTTGCCGGAGACAAGCCCTCCAAAATTCCACCACGAATCGGTTAAATCGCCCTGCGATTGCACTTGGTAGTTCAAACCGTTTGTTGAGGCCCAACTGATTTGGACGCCGGGTTGGGTCGTGGCGGGCAGCACATGGGTTGAATCGGCGGCTGAACTGGCAGTCAGCTTAACGTCATCAATCAATGTAACCCAATCCCAACCATTGCCGGCACCCATGGCTTGAATGCACCCAATGGTCATTTGGGTGGCGCCTGCGGGGGGCGTAACCGTATTCGTAACCAGCGTCCACGCGGAACCGACAGCCGCAAAGCTGGTGAAGATTGGACCGCCAACCAGGGCATTATCCGCATCATAAAAGAACACATGATACTGCGGGTTGGCTCCGCCTGTCTTGACCGGATTGGCGGCATAGAACGAAAGCTGGTAAGATATGCCGGCGGTTATGGGAAAAAGGTCGCTGCGGACATCTGTGTTTGGCGCGGCGACCGGTCCGGTGGCGGACGTGTTTGATTCAATGAACAGGAAGTTCGTGCCGCCATGTGCGCTCAAGACCCCATATTGGTTGGTAACCCACATGCTGGCACCGGTGTTGGGCTGAACCGCGATGTTCCAGTTCGCCGCCCCAATGGCGTTGACGTCAACGGTCTCGAATCCCGGGTTGGGCGTCACATTGCCAGGGGTCATCTCGAGCACGTGGTAGAATGGAGATTTGACGGCGTCAAAGCGGGAAGTAATGGCATTGCCGGAAAGGACCGGTCCGAAGTCTGTCCAGTTGGAATTATCAGCCGATTTTTGTGGCTGATACGAATTGGCGCTGCTGGCGGTCCAACTTACCAGGGTGCCGGATACGATGGACGCGTGAACTCCATTGGTCTCGGGTGGCGTACGGTAGAAATAGACATTGTCGATATAAAAATCACCGCCCTGAACGCCGCCACCAACGGTGCCGTTGTCAACCCACAACAGTTGTTGGAGGCCGCTCAAAACCAACGAAGGGTTGGCGGCGAGGAATTGGCTCAGCGCTATGTCGATGCTCAGCCAACTGTTGCTCGTAATAACCCCGCTGCCACTGATGAAATTGATTTGAGGGTCTATCGTCGGACTAAGACTGACCAGCTTAACCCCAAACTGATTGGCATTCGGAGTCCACAGGTCAAAATGCAACATGGTGAAATCGCCGGCGTCAATGGCATTCGGAGTGTAAAACTCCACCCCTGCGTATTGGAGCCCCGTGTATTGCTTCACAACGCTCGCCGTCTCCGGAATCGTGTAGTCGCCCATGCTCGTGGCAGCGCTCCAACCAGCATACCAATTGATTTCCGGCTGATCCGCGTAGGTGCCGCTGCTGTTATACATGCATAGCACATTGGCCTGCAGCCGCGTCGGCGCCGGCGCGGGGACGGTGGGATCCATAGCTTCTGCCGAAGTGACAAAAGTGCAGGCAATGAGGGCAGTCACCAACGCAGCAGCTAACCGTTTGTACCCTGGAGAGGTGTGTTTGATCATTATTTCCATATCGTTTCCTGTTTCGTTTTCGGACTTTATCACCAAGCACTTCCCTGTCGGTTGGATGAGTCGCATGTGACATAATAGCAAATATTACAACTCGGACATGATGTCAACAAACTATTCACACTTATCCGAGTGGACCTGATTGAAAACATGACGAAGAAAACCTTTGACGGCGATTCGGTTTGTAGTACAAAATGCGGCATCCTTGCAAAAGGATCTGGTGAAACGTGAAAAACGATAGAATGAAACAAACTGTATTATCCAAGTCCTTCAGCGCCTTGGCTGTCGCTCTTGTGCTGGCTGTTGCCTCGTTCTTGATCCAATCAGCGTGTCGGGCCGCCGACCCCAAGGATGCTGAAGAAACGTCTCCCCAGCCTCAGCAAAAGGCTGGCGACCTGCTGTGCGGATTCTCAAGAGCCATTGCCTATTCGGGATTCAGACACGGGCAGCATCCGGACCAGGGTGATGGGGCAGTATTTCCGAGTGATGAGAACATCCTCGAGGATCTTACAATCCTGGCGCGCCAGATGAATTTCGGCCTGATTCGGCTGTATGACTCCAGCAAGAACTCCCAAGATGTGCTGAGAATCATCCGAAGCAACAAGATTCCCATGAAAGTGATGCTGGGTGCCTGGCTTGCCGCCGAACTTTACAACACGAATTGCCCTTGGCTTAAAGACAAGCTTTCTCCAAAGGTTCTCGACGCCAATCGAATCAATAATCAGCAGCAAATCGAAGCTGCCATCCGGTTGGCAAATGAGTATCCCGATGTGGTTGTGGCTGTAAACGTCGGCAATGAGGCGCTGGTAAAATGGACCGACCACCTGGTCCCCGAGGATTCGGTCATTTCCAAAGTCAGGAAAGTCAAGCAGACCATTAAACAGCCCGTAACGGTGGCGGAGAACTATGATTGATGGGTTCACGACGGCACTGCGCTGGCCAAAGAGTTGGACTTCATTTCCATCCATACCTACCCGGTCTGGGAGGGCAAAGACATCGGCGAAGGCTTGCCTTTTACCATTGCCAACCTTCAGGCGGTTCGGAAAGCCCTGCCCCAGAGTAGAATCGTTGTCACTGAAGCCGGTTGGGCAACCGTGGCCCGGGAATTTGGCGCGCGCGCCAGCGAGGAGAAACAGCAACGGTATTACACCGAGTTGTATCAGTGGACTGCCAGGATGAATATCACCACATTCTTCTTTGAGGCTTTTGATGAGGATTGGAAAGGCAATGCCAATGACCCGATGGGGGCTGAAAAGCATTGGGGTTTGTTTACCATCGACCGCAAGCCCAAGCCGGCCATGCAGAAACGCTAAAGACAGTTTGCCGCGCGCCCAACGGAGGCATCCTCAAGGGTTATTCACCGCGTCGTACATCGCCACGATGTTCGCGGGCGGCACGTCGGCCAGGATGTTGTGAACTTGCTGGAAGACGAATCCGCCGCCGGGCTGCCAGATACTCACTTGCTGACGGACGTGGTCGCGAACGTTCGCTGGCGTGCCTTTGATCAGCACATCCCGCGTGTCGCAGCCGCCGCCCCAGAAGGTCATTTTGCTGCCGAAGTCGCGCTTCAAACCCGTGGATTCCATGCCGCGGCAGGTGATTTGCACGGGGTTAATGGCGTCCATGCCGGCGTCGATCAGGTCGGGCAGCAATTCGCGGACGCCACCGCAGCAGTGCAACATGATTTTCAGGTGCGGCGCGCGCTGCCTCACCAGCTTCCACATCGCCTGTTCGCGCGGTTTGAAGAACTCCCGGTACATGGGCGGTGAGACCTGGGGACCCGATTGCATGCCCAGGTCGTCGCCAAAGAGGATGACATCGATTGAATCTCCCACTGCGTTGAGGAAGCGGTCGAGATTGCGCAGGTGCATCTCCAGCAGTTTGTCCAGGAAACGGTGGGCGCGTTCCGGTTCGCCGGCCAGGACCATGAAGAAGTTATCATTGCGGTACAGAAACTGGCCGTATTCGAGCAGGTTGCCGCCGAACAATCCGATGATCGCGCGGTCGGTCTGCTGCCGCAATCGCCGCGCGCCGGCCTGGAGAACCTGCGCGCCGTCCGGCCCGCCGGCGATGGGTCCCGGGGGCGAGGCGATGGCTGTCCACATGCTTTCGGGGCCTGCCGCCTCGATGTGATCGACATCGTCCTGTTCGAGAAATGGGAAGTGGGTCTGCTCGAAATACCAGACGCCTTCAGGCATGCGGGCAATGACGCGACCGGTAACGTTCGAGCGTAGAATCCACTCGCCGTTGTCGCGGTCCGGCCGGACCCAGGCGGGCATCAGGCAGGGCGTGCCATCGGGCAGGGTCCACTCGGCCCAGTATTTGTCTTCCAGAGCAAAAGCGCGGCCCAGTTCGATGGTGTCCACATGGAACCGCTCCAGCACGTCTTCATCGACAATGGCAAGCTGCTGGACCGGGTCATAGACACGAATCGGCTTTTTGGGCAGGCCAAGGAAGCTGCGCAATCGCGCATAGGCCATCGCGGCGATTCCCGAAGAACGGTGACCGGACAGGTCAACCGGCACACGGTCAGGCTCCTGGTGGTTCAGGGCGGCAAGGACTCGTTCACGTGAGGTCATGGTTTTGGCATCATCGGCAATCCGCAGACACCCACAGCCTGCCTGCGCACTGCTACGAGGTCAAAGCGAAAAAAAGCTGCACAAGAGCCTGTCAGGGTTTGGCTCCCAAAGAATGTCCTCGCCGTCTGCGGGCAGGTTCGGCTATTGCTAATGTTGCATGTGCCAATCAACTGCCATTTGAAGACCGCCACGTGAAGACATCAAATTATCGAAATCCGCACGAGCGAAGGATGAAGGTCGATGTCCTGACGCTCGCAAAGTGGGTGATCAGCGCGTCAGATCGGGCGCACCCGGCGGATGGGGTGCTGCGGGCAGAACTGAAGACGCAACGCGATTTGTCACCTGACGAAAGAACCCGGGTGAGCGCGGCCGTCTTTGCTTTCTTCCGGTGGCGGGGCTGGCTCAACCCGGAGAAGCCGGTTTCCGACCAGATCGAGGCTGCGCTGGCCATCGCCGAAAGATACGCGCGCCAGCCTGAGTCGTTTAGCGATGCCGATTTGGTGGCGCGGGCGGCGCCGGGTTGGGTGGCGTCGGTGATGGATGTCTCGGCTGACTGGGCGCGTGCGCTGCAAGCCCATCCCAAACTCTGGCTGCGCGCGCGACGCGGACAAGGCAAGACGTTGGCGGTGAAGTTGGGCGATTGCCGCATTTGTGGCAAAGGCGCGATGGCCGACACTGTGGAATATCGCGGCCGCCAGGACCTCTTTCGCACGGTCGAGTTTCACGCCGGTGAATTTGAACTGCAAGACATCAGCTCGCAGGCGGTCGGGCTTATCTGTGGCCCCCGGCCCGGCGAGACCTGGTGGGATGCATCTGCCGGTGAAGGCGGCAAAATGCTGCACTTGTCCGAGTTGATGGAGAACAAGGGGTTGATCTGGGCGAGTGATCCGGCCGCCTGGCGGTTGCAGCGACTCAAGCGGCGGGCGGCGCGCGCCAGGGTCTTCAATTATCGCACGGCGGGGTGGGACGGCGGGCCGAAGCTGCCCACCAAGACCAAATTCGATGGCGTTCTGATCGATGCGCCGTGCAGCGGCATCGGAACCTGGCAACGAAACCCGCACGCGCGCTGGACGGCCACGGCGGAGGACGTAAAGGAGTTAAGCGAGGTGCAAAAACGCATTCTGGCCAACGCCGCGGCGGCGGTGAAACCTGGCGGGAAGCTCATTTATGCCGTTTGCACTTTCACCCGTGCCGAGACGATTGATGTGGCAGAGGCATTCGAGAAGCGGTTCCCCGAATTTGAGCGCCTGTTGATGGGCAATCCGTTGGACCCGGATGCGCCTGCGCGCGCACGCGTCGAATATTGGCCGCAGCATTTTGGCGGCAGCGGCATGTTCATCGCCGGTTGGCTTCGCCGCCCCGCCTGACGAGCTTTCCCCCAAGGAATGAACACCAGCAGAACTCCGGCGGAGCTCGCCACGATCGGGTCAAGGCAAGGGCCGGCTGCATAACGCTCTCTTACGGTCTTGCCGGCTGAAGTCTATGGGTGGCGGGTGCCGTGTCCGTGCTGGCGCGCACGATGAGTTCGGCGGGCAGACGCCTGGATTCGGGACGCCCTCCGCCGAGAAGCTGCTGCATCAGTTCTACGGCAACCGTGCCGAGCCGGAACTTAGGTTGGCGCAGCGTGGTCAAGGGCACCCGGAAATGTGCGCCGAGCAGGATGTTCCCGAAGCCGGTCATCGATATGTCCTGGGGGATTTTGAGGCCCTGACTCAACAGGGTCTCGGCGCCGCCAACGGCGATAACGTCGTTGACCGCTCGCACTGCGGTGGCATCGGAGGATTCGTTGACCATTTGCAGAGCGGCTTTGGCTCCGTCCTCGATTGTGCGGCCGGCTTCAAAGACGAGTTTGTCGTCCAGGTCCAGACTGGCTTCGTGCAGGGCGCGGCGATGTCCTTCGAGACGTTCCTGCGTCCAGGGGGTCATGAGCGGTCCGGTGAAAAAGGCAATGCGCTTGTGCCCCAGCTGAAGCAAATGCCGCGTAGCGGTGTAACTGGCCAAAAGGTCATCGGTTTCCACGTTGACAAACTGGTTGCAAAATGGGGCGGTGTGCCCGAGCAGCACGGTGGGAATGCCCCGGGTAATCAACTCCTCATAAATGCGGGCTTCGGCCCCCATCCGATAAACCGGGGCGATGAACAACCCATCGACACGCCGCGACATAAACCGGCGGATGCAGGATTCCTCGCGTTCGGGGACATTGAGTGTGTGCGCCAGCAGGACATCGTAGCCCATCAAGGATGCCTTTTCCTCGATGGCGAGAACCACGCGGGAATAGATGGGGTTGGTCATCGAAGACACCACCAGGCCAAACAGCTTCGTCGTCCGCGTGCGCAGCCCCTGGGCCGAGGAATCGGGGACATAGCCCATTTGCTGGGCCAGCAGCTTGATGCGAGCCTTGGTCGTCGCGGAAACATCCGGCTCGTCCCGCAGGGCCTTCGAGACGGTCATAATGGAGACGCCGGCCTTTAGAGCAATGTCTTTAAGTCGAGTCATGGGTATCGGATTTCACAACGTCGCTCCGCGCCAGTGCAATTTGCGCCGCAACGTTTCACAGAAAGAACTCCCGGCCAGGTGCATCAGACGCACCGTGCGACGAGCGCGGCGGATTCTCAGCCGGTCGCCCGTCGCCAGCTCGTTCACGACCTGGCCATCCGAGCTCAAAATGGTTGCCGGCCTGGGGCTGATGACTTCCACCTCGATGGTCGCCGTCACGGGCAGGATTAAAGAGCGATTGGATAGTGTGTGCGCGCAGATGGGAGTGATCGCAAGCACTTCGGCCGTCGGGAACACCACGGCGCCGCCGGCGGCCAGCGAGTAAGCGGTGGAACCCGTCGGCGAGCTGACAATCAGACCGTCGCAACGATAGCGCGTCAGCGGGTCGCCATCGACGCGCACGTCCAGCTCGATCAGGCGGGAAGCGATGCCGCGGCTGATCACAACGTCGTTGAGCGCGGTTTGATCGATGAGGATGCCATTGCAGCGGCCGGTGGCCTGGAGCAAAACGCGCGATTCAATGCTGAACTCGCCGTTCCAAACGCGCTTCAGGGCGTGCGCCAGATCGGCGCAAGGCACCGCAGTCAGGAACCCGAGGCTGCCAATATTGATGCCCAGAATCGGCGTGCGTGAGCCGGCAATTTCGCGCGCCACCCGGAGCATGGTGCCGTCCCCGCCGAAAACCAGCAGCAAATCCACCTCGCGCGCGAGGGTGGCCGCCTCCGGGCAGACGACCCCCTTGAGCTTCGCCAGCCGAGCCGTTGCGGCATCGCTGTAGAGCGTGCGACCAGCCGCCGAGACCAGGCGGGCTGCCCGTTTCACCGCCTCGGCGCAGGAAACCTTTTCCGAGTTCCCTATCACTCCCACCCGTTTGATTC
>JBAXTC010000333.1:0-7994 GCA_037130375.1 Verrucomicrobiota bacterium
TCGAACCTTGAACCGTCGAACCTCGAACCTTGAACCGTCGAACCTCGAACCTTGAACGGGGGGCGGCGGGGAAAAGCTGAAAGGCTGAAATACTGAAATGCTGAAACTGGGGAATGGGGAACATTGAACATCGAACTTTGAATGGCAGAGTCCGCTTTCAGCTTTTCAGCTTTTCAGCTTTTCAGCTTTTCTTTTATGGGGAACCTTGAACCTTGAACCGAGTGATCTAATCCTCTCAGGATTGGGATTGGGCAACGGACATTCCGGTCAATCCACCCTGCCATGGACTCGCGAATGCGCCCGGCATTACCCCTCCTCAAACATTTTATTAAGAATCTTGTAATGCTGGCCGGCGGTTTCCTCTTTACAGCCTTAGAAGCATGAAATGTCGAAGCAATTAAAACTATGAATATCAAATTCCTCCTCGCCGCGTCTGCGCTGTTATTCTCCGCCGTTGGGGCCTTCTGCCAGGGCAGCGCCATTAACTATCAAGGGCGATTGGTCATCAACGGGAGCCCTGCCAATGGGTTCAATGATTTCCAATTCCGCATTTTCACCGATGCCCTGATTGGCAGCCAGGCCGGCGCGACCCTTACGAAGGCCAACGTCCAGATCGCGGACGGGTTGGTGAGCCTGGAACTGGATTTCGGGGCCGGCGTATTCACGGGGGGAGAACGCTGGCTGCAGATCAGCTACCGGTCCACGCCGCCATCGCAGCAGAATCAGCCGCCCTTCACGAACATGGTTCCACGGGTTCATCTGACGCCGGCTCCCTACGCGATCATGGCTGGCAGCGCGAGCAATTTTTTGGGAACCGTGGCGTCGGCACAACTGCCTCCCGGCGTCGCCCTGCTCACTGCCGGCACGCAGACCTTCTTGGGGACGAACAGTTTTCTCGACAGCGTCGGGATTGGCACGAGCACTCCGCAGACCAAGCTCGACGTAGCCGGGACGGTGAGGATGAGCGGTCTGCAATTGGGCGCTTCGTCCGCGCAGGGTTCGGTGGTGACCGCGAGTGATTCCGCGGGCAACGCCGGATGGGCTTCCGAACTGAAGGTGCTCCGCGCCGATCGATACAGCGGAGCTTTTCCGAGCCGCACCTGGGTTGGCAGCGCCAACTTGATCGCGGGCAGTTCATTCAATGCGGTCGGCAGCGGTGTTGTGGGTGCGACTGTCCTGGGCGGCGGTTGGGCGTCGGGAAACCCCGATTTGATCTTTTTCCCGCCTGCGGTTCGACCCAACTACGCGGGCGCGGACTTTGCGACGGTGCTTGGCGGTATTGGAAACGCAGCCACGGCGGCGTACGCGAGCGCTGTTGGCGGATGGTCGAACACGGCCTCCGGCCAATTCAGCTTTGCCGCCGGGCATCGGGCCAAGGCGCAAGACGACGGCAGCTTTGTGTGGGCTGACGCGCAGAACGCCGACTACACATCGAGTGCCCCCAATCAGTTCTGCGTGCGGGCCGCTGGCGGCATTCGCCTGAACGGTGAGGCATGGATGGAAGATCAGCCCCTCTTTTTGCGGGGTTATTCCGACCGAAACCACTTCCTGAGCTATCGCAGCACCGTGGCGGGAATCTCCATTGATGGGCCATTTCTCTGCGGTTGGAACGGTGGCGCGCTGGGGGGCGCAGCCCCGGAAACCGCATCTCTGACTTGGGACTGGCAAGGGAACGTGTGGGTGAGCAACAACCTCTCGACCGCCACGCTGACCATCCGAGGGGGATCCGATCTCGCCGAGCCGTTCCCGATGTCATCCGACATTCCCAAGGGGGCGGTGGTGGTGATTGACGAGGACCATCCCGGCCAGCTCAAGCTGAGCGAATCGGCCTATGACAGCCGCGTCGCTGGCATTGTCAGCGGCGCCAACGGCATCAACGCGGGGATCACCTTGCAGCAAGAAGGCTTGCTGGCTGGCGGGCAGCAGGTCGCCTTGAGTGGGCGCGTCTATGCGCTGGCCGATGCGACGAGCGGCCCGATCAAGCCGGGTGATTTGCTGACGACCTCGGGCACTCCCGGCCATGTGATGAAGGTTTCCGACCACTCGAAAGCCCAGGGAGCGATTGTGGGGAAGTCGATGAGCGCCCTCAAGGACGGCACGGGGATGGTGTTGGTGCTGGTGAACCTCCAGTAATCACAAGGCATTTATGAACATGGCAGGACAACACCCAATTCAGCAGGGTCGGCCGAGATGCGGCGGCAGCGTGGCATTGGCCCTGGCTGCCGTGCTGGTGGCAGCGGAGGCAAAGGCCACGAGCCCCGAGGTGGAAACGCTTCTGGCCACGCTGACGATCAAAGCCACTCCGGCGCTGCTCGCCGCACATGCGGGGAGCGAACCCGCCGTGGTCCTCAATGCGGACGGCACGATTCGTCACCTGAGCGCCCCCGCCCAACACCATTTTGCGATCCGCGCGACAGTCGGTAGCGCCGCGCAAGCGCAGGGACGGAAATTCCTGCAAGACCACGCGCGGGCTTTCGCCGGGGCAACCGCCGCCGTGGACTACGTCACAACGCGCGACCGGAGCGACCAAGGGCGGCACTACTTGCGTTTCAATCAGACCATCGCCGGTGTGCCAGTGTTCTGCGGGCAGGTTTTGCTCCAACTCGATGAAGCCGCCGGCGTGGAATACGCAGCCAGCTATCTTGAGCGCAACTCGACAGACGCTGACAGCCTGACATCATCGGCACAACCCGCCTTGGGGGCGGACGCGGCTGCGAAAATGGCTCTCACGCGGTTCCAACAGGAGACCACAGCAGATGCGGTCCAGGTTTCGGCGCCCGAGTTGGCCTGGTTCTCGCCATCGCTGCTGGGCCTTTCTGGCGGCCTGCGCCTGGCGTGGATGATGACCGTCAACATCCCCAGCGCGGCATGGCTCAACGCGCGGGTTTTTCTGGATGCGCGCAGCGGAGAGGTGCTGCACCGCGTGGCGTTGGGTTGCTCGGGTCAGAACCGGACGATCTTTGACGCGAACAACAACTCCTCGTGGCCCTTGGTGTTTCCGCCGCCCGTTCCGCAGCGCATCGAGGGTGGACCGACTTCGGCGAACGGCGATGTCAACGCCGCTTACGATTTTATTGGAAACACCTATACTTTCTACTTAAATCATCACGGCCGGCACGGCATCGGTGGCAACGATCAGCCGATCTTCGCGACGACCCATGCGTGCACCCGTGACGGCGCCTGTCCGATGGCGAACTCGTTCTGGTCGGGATTACCCGACCCGCCGTTTAGCAAGAACGTTCCAGGTTTCGCCATTAACGAGGGGATTCTGGAGTTCGGACAGGGGTATGCAGTGGACGACGTTGTGGGACATGAATATACCCACGGGGTCACACAGTTCGAGTCCGGTTTGGTTTATGAGAATGCCTCGGGGGCGATGAACGAGGCCTTTTCGGACATCTGGGGGGAGTTCGTGGATTTGGGCAACGGGAGGGGAACCGACACCGCGGCCGTTCGCTGGCAGGTGGGGGAAGACCTTCCCGGCGGGTACATTCGCAGCATGAAAAACCCGCCCGTGAAAGGGGATCCGGATCGCCTGGGAACGAATCTTTTCGTCCTGCCGTTGAGTTCGACCTCGAGAGGCAACGATTATGGCGGTGTCCATTCCAATAGTGGCGTCATCAACAAGCTGGCCTACCTCTTGACCGACGGCGACACGTTCCGAGGCTACACCATCAGCGGGTTTGGTGTGGACCGAGTGGCCTCGCTATTCTACGAAGTCAACGTCAACCTGCTCGGCAGCTCGTCTGATTATCATGACCTTTCAGCCGCGCTGTACCAGGCGGCGGGCAACCTGGGCTGGTCGGGAGCCGACAAGGCGAATGTTCATAATGCCTGTCTTGCGGTGGAAATCGTCGGTGATTGGGTGGACCGCGCCAACGGCAATCCCTCTCCCAACGGCTGCCGTCGGCCCAACGTTGCCACCGGCGGCCCCTTCCCAACGGTGCAGCAAGGGGTGGCCGCGCTGCAGTCTGGCGACCCGCTCTTCGTGCGCACTGGGAATTACAACGAAAGATTCACCATCACCAAACCGATGCGAATGCTCAGTTACGAAGGTTCGGCAACGCTCGGTCGGCCTTGAGGGAGATGAACATGAAATCGATAATGAGTACCGACACATTCCGTGACATCTGGCGGCTGAACCAGGCGGTTTCCGCGATGGTTCTCTCAGCGGGTCTGCTGGCCACCAGGGCGTTTGCCCAAAGCGCAGGCGGCTACGATTTGCACTGGTCCAGCATTGACGGCGGCGGCGGACGCATGGCTGCAGGCAACGCGGTGCTTGCGGGCACAATCGGACAACCTGACGCCGGCTCGGTAAGCGCGGGCAACACCATCCTGATTGGTGGGTTTTGGGGCAAGCCACTTGTCTCGGCCCCACCGTCGCCGTGCTTCCCGCCGCCCCCTGGCCTCGTGGCATGGTGGCCGGGTGAAGGCAACGCCAACGAACTGGTTGGCAATCACAACGGCACGATCGGCAGCGGCGTGAATTTCATCCCCGGTGTGGTGGGCATGGCTTTCAACTTCGACGGCACCAACGGTCAGGTGGCGCTGCCGCATTTTGCCGGTCTCGACTTCGGACCCACAGCGAGCTTCTCTGTCGAGGCGTGGCTGATGCCCACCCGCGCGGCCGATCCCACATTACCGGCGGACTGGCAGTACCGCGCAGCGGTCACCCTGCTTTACAATTCGACCTACCAAGCCATTCACCTGAGTGTGAACACGAACGGACAAATCCTGTTTGCGACGCGCGACGCGAATTTCAGCACGCTCGATCTTTCGTCAGCGGGTTCGATCATCGACGGCCAATGGCACCACGTTGTGGGAACCCGCGACACCGCAAACCACACCGCGAATCTGTATCTGGATGGGGCACTCGCCGCCAGCACGCCGGACACACGGACCGGCACATTCGTCACGGACAACCCGGCGGACATGCTGGGCGATTCGGCTGGTTATACATCTCGCCATTGGTTCGGAGGCGTGGACGAGGTCAAAGTCTATCGACGGGCACTGACGGCGGCCGAGATTCAGCTTCAACACGCGGCCGGCGGTTCTGGCAACTGCACGGCCTTTACCCCGGACAGCGACGGCGACGGGATGTCCGACGCCTGGGAAGTGGCTCACGGTCTCGACCCCTACGATTCGGCGGACGCCGCGGGCGATGCCGACCGTGACGGTCTGACGAACCTGCAGGAGTATCTCGCCGGCACAGACCCTCGCGACCCAGCCAGCACGTTGCGATTGTCGGTGCAGCACGCGGGGAGTGGCCCGATGAACTTCTCGTTCAACACGGCTGCCAACCACAGCTACAGTATCTTCTACAAAGACGGGCTCGCCGACCCGGCTTGGCACAAGCTCCAGGACGTTGACGCTCTGTCAGCGAACGCAACCACCACGGTGCAAGCGCCGGAGCCCGGTCCGAGCCAGCGGTTCTTCAAGGTCGTGACGCCGAAGATGCCGTGAGCGGAGTCTCAAATGGATACTTGAGCATCCCCCCGGGAAGGAGTCTTCCGCCTGGCGTCTTTAGCGATTACCCCAACCGAAGCGGTCCGTAATCGGCCAATAGACAAAGAAGGATTTCCCGATGACATTGGTGGCCGGGAAATGGCCCCAGGCCCTCGAGTCCAGACTGTTCATCGTGTTATCGCCCATAACCATAAAGTGGTTGGCCGGGAGGAGCACGCCGTCGGGTTGGCCCTGAAAGTACGGTGCGAGATATGGGAAGTTCACATGGCCTGAGAAGCGGCTCTCGCGGGGTGGGTCTTTGGCCTTGAAAGAGTAAACGTTCTCGAAATGGGGCGTCGAGGCGTCCAGCCGTTTGCCGTCGATGATGAGGTGCCGATCCTCTGCGAGTTGGACCCGTTCACCGCCCAGCGCCACCAGGCGTTTAATGTAGAACTGATCATCAGGGATTCTACATCGCATTCGTTCTTCTTCGGGGATGCCTTTGGTTTCGAACACGATGGTTTCGCCACGGTTTGGCGTGCGGAAATTATAGACAAGGCGATCAACAAAGAGATGATCGCCGGCGTTGACCTGCAGCTTCACAATGTCCTGCCCGTTGGTGAACGACGATAGTCCGACCTGCAATCCGGCCCGGCCTTCCAGCGTCCCGGCTGGCGGAGCGCCGTAATCCGGCGGAAACCAGATGGTATAGTTTCGTCCCCCAACCACCAGCGTTTGCAGAATATTGAAGATGAGAAGTCGGACGGGAGGCTGGATACGGTCCAGTGTGCCGTCGTTTTTTGCGACCAGGTGGACATAGGAAACTCCGGCAAACCATTCTCGAACCCTGGTCAGGCCGGTCGGGATTTTAAAGCCTGGGTCGTTGATCAGATTCGCCGAGGTGACCCCATAAAGAGTGGGCTGCATCGACCCGGTAGGGATTTTGAACGGTTGCAGAAAGAAGGTGCGAATGCCCATCGCGACGCTGAGGGCCACCACCAAAACCTCCACGTTTTCGCGCCACGCGGCGTTGGGATAAGGCTTGAGCCATTTATTAGCCACCTTCTCGAGGTTCTCCATCTGCTTCTCCAGGGCGGCCTTATCCGAAGTCTCCTGCACGGTTTTGCGGCAATTCGCCATTGCGGTCTGGACCGCTTCGATGGCTTGGGGCGCCAGGATATCCCGCTGATGATTAAGGATTTTCAGGACATGTTTGCGAATGGCGGTTGCCTGGCGCACCGTTTTGGAGAGGAACCAGCGGAGCAGAACAGGAAGTGCAGAGCGGGGAGCGTCGGGTGACGATGGCCCCGGCGCGGGCGGCTGGCTTGCCTGGTGTCTGGGTTCCCGGTTTTCTGGTTTGGCCATACGATGCTTTCTATGCTTTCAATACTTCGATGAAGGCTTCCTGCGGGATATTGACGGAGCCGAAAGACTTCATGCGCTTCTTGCCTTCCTTTTGCTTTTCGAGAAGTTTGCGTTTGCGCGAAATATCGCCGCCGTAGCACTTGGCGGTGACATCTTTGCGCAAGGCGCCGACGGTTTCGCGGGCGACCACTTTGCCGCCGATTGCGGCTTGAATGGCTACGACGTATTGCTGGCGAGGAATCACTTCTTTGAGCTTCGCGGCGAGGGCGCGTCCCCGGCCCTCGGCTTTATCCCGGTGCACGATGCAGGAAAAGGCATCGACCGCCTCGCCGTTGACGAGCATATCGAGCTTGACCATGTCCGATTCCTGGTAAGAACCGTGCTCGTAATCCATCGAGCCATATCCGCGCGTGATGCTTTTGATGCGGTCATGGAAATCAATGAGTATCTCATTGAGCGGCAGCAGGCTGCTCAGCATGACACGGCGCGTGTCCAGGGTTTCGGTGTGGTCCACCGCGCCGCGTTTCTCGGAGATCAACGCCATCATGTCGCCGATGTATTCGTTGGGACAAATGACGAATGCTTTGACCATCGGCTCCTCGATGGTCCGCATATAAGTCGGCTCGGGCAGATAGGCGGGATTATCGACTTGTTTGACCGTGCCATCGGTCAGGGTGACGCGGTAAATGACGCTCGGGTACGTGGCAATGATGTCCATGCCATATTCCCGACGGAGTCGTTCCTGAACAATTTCCAGGTGCAACAGGCCGAGGAACCCGCAACGGAACCCAAAGCCCAGCGCGACCGATGTCTCGGGCTGGTACACGAAAGCCGAGTCGTTCAATTGCAGCTTTCCCAGGCTCGCTTTCAAATGCTCATAGTCCGCCGTGTTGATCGGATAAATGCCGCTGAACACCATCGGATGAATCTCTTTGAACCCCGCCAACGCCGGCGACGGATGCCGCGCGTCGGTGATCGTGTCGCCCATCTTAACCTCCTGCGGGCTCTTGATATTGGCCGTCATGTAGCCCGTCTCGCCGACCTCGAGCTTTTCGCGCACGTAAGGTTTCGGATTGAAGCTGCCGACCTCCTTGATCTCGACATTCTTGCCAGAGTGCAGCAGCTTCACATGCATCCCCGGCCTGAGCTCGCCGTTGAATACGCGCACGTGCGTCACCACGCCT
>JBAXTC010000334.1:0-7990 GCA_037130375.1 Verrucomicrobiota bacterium
CGTAGCCGCCGACGGCAGTCGGCGCTGATCTCCGTAAATTCGAGAAAGTGCGCCGACTGCCGTCAGCGGCTACAAATCTGTGGGTTCTTGAATCCGCCCTGCGCTCGCCGAGTGACGGGAAATCTTCGTTTGACAGCCTGCTCCCCAATCGATACCTTTCGACTACGATGGGGATGAGCGGAAACCTGTTCTCCCTCACCCTCGTAGCGCCAAGTGCAAGTGGGCGCGTTAAGAACCAAATCTGTATCAATTATTATGAGAAAATCATGGCTGCCGATCCTCTCCACGCTCGCAATCCTGGGACCAATCTCCCTTTGTGCCGCCACAAAGGTGCTCTACCCTGTAGTCGTGGATGGGCGCTGGGGATTTGTGGGTATTTCCGGTGAACTCGTCATCAATCCCCAGTTTGACCGGGCCGAGGCTTTTGCAGAAGGACTGGCCGCCGTTCGTATCGGCAAGTGGGGCTATGTAGATGTTGCGGGGAAAGTCCTGATCAATCCGCAATTCGACAAGGTCGATGTTTTCAGCGACGGGTTGGCCGCAGTCAGGCTCGGCGGCGGCCCAGGCCCCTTCAATCCCTTCGGGGGCGGAGGTCGCTATGGCTACATCAATCCGGAAGGCAAATATGTTGTCAATCCGCAGTTTGACGACGCCGGAACGTTCGCCGGGGGCCTTGCGGCTGTCAAGTTGGGTGGCCGTTGGGGTTTCATTGACAAGACCGGGAAAATTGTCATCAACCCGCAGTTCGACGAAACCGCCGCCTTTTCCGATGGACTTGCTGTCGTTAAAATAGCCGGCCGTTTTGGCTACACAGACGGCAGCGGCAAAATTGTCGTCAACCCGCAGTTCGAAAGGGCACAATCGTTTTCCGAAGGCCTCGCCGGAATCAGGACCAGTGGCCAGTGGGGGTTCGTTGACAAGACCGGGCAGATCACCGTCAATCCGCAGTTCGATGAAGTGGGATGCTTCGTCAAAGGCCTGGCGCCAGCCCGCCAGGGAAAACGCTGGGGTTACATCGACACCGCCGGTAAGTTCGTCGTCAATCCGCAGTTCGACGAAGCCGCGTCATTTTCCGAGGGCCTGGCGCAGGTCCGCCAGTCGGGACGGTGGGGTTTCGTGGACCAGGGCGGCAAGTTCGTCATCAACCTGCAGTTCGACGAAGCCTTCTCCTTTATCGACGGCTTGGCCCGAGTCAAGATGAGCGGCCGAACCGGTTACATTAACGCCACCGGAAAATTCGTCTGGAATCCTACCAAGTAATTGCCGGACCTGGACAGGCTTCAGTTGACTTACGTGGCGTTGGGTCTGTTTAGTGGCCATTATTTACGGTTGAAAATTCAATCAACCCATGAACCAATCGGCTCTTAATCCCACGTCCCAAGGTGAAACGCTCGCTGGCAGTTTCACGCTCGCGATTCTGCTCGGTGCTGTCTGCCTTCAGGGCCATTCCGCACGGGCGACGGCCCCGAACGCAACTGATGTGCGATGCGTTGAAATCCCGGCGGCGGCGGGCACGCACCCGTTTTATGTCGGGAACCGGGAGCCGCTCCTCCCCAGCCCGCTACTCAAGCTGCCGATTGGCAGCATCACTCCGAGAGGTTGGCTCCGTGGTCAGCTCGAACTGGAAACGCAAGGGATGACCGGCCGACTGCCGGAGATTTCCAAGTGGTGCAAGTTCGAGGGGAACGCCTGGACCAATCCGCAAGGGCAGGGCCACAGCGGCTGGGAGGAATTGCCGTATTGGCTCAAAGGCTACGCGGACCTCGGGTATGTGCTGAAGGACGAGGTAATCGTTCAGACCGCCCGGAAATGGATTGACGCCGTGCTTGCCAGCCAGCAGCCGGATGGCTGGTTCGGTCCGCGCGCCAACAAGACCGGGCTCGAAGGCAAGCCGGACCTGTGGCCGCACATGGTGATGTGCAACGTTTTGCAGTCCTTTTACGAATACAGCCGGGACGAACGCGTGCTGCCGTTCCTCACCAGGTACTTCAAGTGGCTCAATACGCAGCCCGCGGAGAACTTCGGCGCGGGTTATTGGCCGAAGATTCGTTTTGGCGACAATATCGAAACCCTCTATTGGCTTTACAATCGCACCAGTGATCCCTGGCTGCTGGAACTCGCCAAAAAGATCCACGCCAACATGGCGCGCTGGGACGGCGGTGTCATCGACTGGCATAACGTGAACATCGCGCAGGGTTTTCGCGAGCCGGGCGTCTATTATCAGCAGGCGCGCGACCCGAAATTCCTGCGCGCCGCGGAGAGCAATTATGAGACGGTGATGGGGCTTTACGGGCAGTTTCCCGGCGGCGGGTTTGCCGGGGACGAAAATTGCCGCCCGGGATACACCGATCCGCGGCAGGGCTTCGAGACATGCGGCATCATCGAGTTCATGCACAGCTTCGAGATGCTGACGAAGATTTCGGGCAACCCGCTTTGGGCGGACCGTTGCGAGGACATCGCGTTCAATTCATTGCCCGCCGCCCTCACCCCCGATTTGAAGGCGCTGCACTATTTGACCTGCGCGAATCAGGTCCAACTCGATAAAGGGAACAAATCCCCGGCGATCCAAAACGGCGGCAACATGTTCTCTTACAGCCCGTTTGAGGTCTTTCGGTGCTGCCAGCACAACGTGTCACATGGCTGGCCATACTACGCCGAGGAACTGTGGCTGGCGACCGCCGATCGTGGCCTGTGCGCCTCGCTTTACGCCGCGAGTGAAGTGAGCGGGATGGTCGGCAGCGGGGAGAGCGTGAAGATCACAGAAGCGACCGAGTATCCCTTTGACGACACGATTGCCCTGACAATATCCGCAGCCCGGCCGGTCAAGTTTCCCCTCTATCTGCGCATTCCTCGATGGTGCTCGGGGGCGTCGGTCAAAATCAACGGCAAATCGATTCGGCTCAAAGCCAAACCTCTTTCTTACGTGGTCCTCGAACGCGAATGGAAGGAAGGCGATCGGGTGACGCTCAGGCTTCCCATGCAGATTTCGCTGCATAAATGGGAGAAGAACAATAACGCTGTGTCGGTGGACTATGGTCCGCTGACATTCTCGCTGAAGATCGGCGAACGGTATTCACGTTGCGGAGGCACGGACGCCTGGCCCGAGTTCGAGGTGCTGCCGACCACTCCCTGGAATTATGGCCTGGTGCTCGATGAGAAGCATCCGGGCAAATCGCTCAAAGTGGTGAAGAAAGCCGGACCACTCGCGGCTCAGCCGTTCACGCCTGATGCCGCACCAATCGAGCTGCGCGCGAAAGCGAAGCGAATTCCTGAGTGGAAACAGGATGCGCTGGGTTTGGTTGGCAAACTGCAAGCCAGCCCGGTGAAATCCGAGGCGCCAGTCGAAACCGTCGCGCTGATTCCCATGGGGGCTGCGCGGCTCCGCATCGCGGCTTTCCCGACCATCGGTGACGGCAAGAACGCGCGCGCGTGGCCGACCGTCAAGGCGTTGCCGGTTTCCGCGTCGCACTGCTTTGAAAACGACACTCTGGAGGCCTTGATTAACGGCAAGCAGCCGAAAAGTTCCAATGACCAGAGCATGCCCCGCTTCACATGGTGGGACCACCGGGGCACTGCGGAATGGGTCGAGTATAAGTTCGACAAACCACGGAAGATTTCGACAGTGGCGGTCTATTGGTTCGATGACACAGGCGGCGGAGGTTGCCGGGTGCCGCAGTCGTGGCGGCTGCTCTTCAGGCGGGAAGGGAATTGGGAGTCCGTCCAGGGTGTTGCGGGATATGGGACGAAGACGGATACCGATAACCGCGTAGCGTTCACGCCCGTGGAGACGCTCGGACTGCGCGTGGAGGTGCAACTGCAGCCAGAATACTCGGGGGGGATTCTGCAGTGGAAGATCGGGGAATAAAGACAGGAAAACAGGCATCGCGATTCATCTCTCGCCTCGATTGCGCCGCATGGAAACCATTCAATGGGTCAACGTTGCTCGCAACTTCGTCACATTCAAAACATAGGGCCATGCACTTGACTCAACTTTGGCCATCCGTGGTGCTGCATAGGCAACGAGTCCCACAACCCCTTGGTTGAGTGATGTCCATAGTTCTATTAAAACAATCAAGATTCGACGGAAGCAAGTTCTGCCCATCCCCATTTATCTTGTCGTTGATTTTCCTGTCTTTTTTGCTCTTGTTCGCGCATAAATCGCCTGGATTGTTATGAAACTGAATATACTGGAACGGAAAGCATCCACAATGGCGATGCTTATACTCGCGGGTCTTCTGTCGATTCCGCTGTTTGCGCACGCTTGGGAACCTGCCGCCGGCCCGCTCAAGACGCGCTGGGCCAAGGATGTGTCGCCCGCTAACGCGCATCCCGAATACCCGCGTCCGCAAATGGTGCGCCAGCAATGGCTGAACCTCAACGGTCTCTGGGATCTGGCGATTACCAACAAAGAAGGCAAACCGACCGAGTTCCAATCGCAGATTCTTGTGCCGTTCCCGGTCGAGTCCGCCCTGTCCGGCGTCATGAAACCGGTCAGCGAGAACGACCGGATATGGTACCGGCGCAGCTTCGAGGTGCCGCAAGGATGGCATGGACAGCGGGTATTGCTCCATTTCGGCGCGGTGGACTTCGAGGCAACGGTTTGGGTGAACGGCCGGGAAATTGGCCAGCATCGCGGCGGATACGACGGATTCAGTTTCGACATCACCGACGCCTTGAACAGGGTCGGGGCAAACGAGTTGATGGTTGCCGTCTGGGATCCGACGGACTCCGGCACCCAGCCCCGCGGGAAACAGGTGCGCAAGCCAAACGGAATTTGGTACACTCCCACCAGCGGCATCTGGCAAACGGTTTGGCTGGAGCCGGTCTATGCCGCCAGCATCATCGACCTGAAAATCACCCCGGATGTGGATGGCAACGCGGTAATTGTCCGGCCAATCACAACCGCAACCCTGGGCGGTTTCTTGCTCGAAATCACCGTGCGCGACGGAGCTCGGAAGATCATCACAGCTTCCCTCACCCCGGGCGGACAGGTCACGTTGCCAATCAACAAGGCCAAGCTTTGGACCCCGACAGATCCACATTTGTATGACCTTGATGTGACCCTGAAACTTGGCCACCGCACCATCGACAAGGTCCAGAGTTATTTTGGTATGCGCAAGATTTCCCTGGGCAAAGACGAGAAGGGCTTCACCCGTCTGCTGCTCAACAACAAACCGTGTTTCCAATTCGGCCCGCTCGATCAGGGCTTCTGGCCCGATGGCCTCTATACCGCCCCTACGGACGCCGCGTTGCGCTACGACATCGAGATGACCAAGACGCTTGGCTTTAACCTGGCGCGCAAGCATGTCAAGATCGAGCCGGACCGTTGGTATTATTGGTGCGACAAACTCGGCCTGCTGGTCTGGCAGGATATGCCCAGCGGCGACAAATTTATCGACGGCAAGGCGGCGGATATCACCCGCACGCCGGAGTCGGCAAAGCAATTCGAGGCCGAACTCGAGGCGCTCATCAAGGGCCGCGGCAATCATCCCTGCATCGTGATGTGGGTGCCCTATAACGAAGGCTGGGGCCAATGGGATACGCCGCGCATTGCCGACCTGATCAAGAAGCTTGATCCGACGCGGTTGGTCGATAGCGCCAGCGGCTGGACCGACCGCGGGGTGGGGGATGTAATGGACATGCACAAGTACCCCGGACCCGGCGCCCCCGAGCCGGAACAGCAGCGCGCGAGCGTGCTCGGCGAATTCGGCGGCCTCGGTTTGCCGGTCCGAGACCATACCTGGCAGTCGGAAAAAAACTGGGGCTATCGCAGCTTCACTGACGCGGAGTCGCTGACGACCGCCTACATTGACCTGGTGGCAAACCTCTTGCCTCTGGTTGACGAGAAAGGATTGTCCGCGGCGGTCTATACGCAGACCACCGATGTCGAAATCGAGATCAACGGCTTGATGACCTACGATCGCGAGCGGGTGAAAATGGACATCGTGAAGGTCTTTGATGCGAATCACGGAAAATTCCCGCCTCGGACGAAGGCCGCCAAGCTCGACCATTAAAAACCGAAACCCAGGAGAAAACCAAATGGCATTTAGAATCAAGAACCAGGCCGATGATGGCTGTCGCAGTTTACGCGTTTCAGAACCAAAAGCCTCTGCCGCTACCTTCCTGTCTTTAATCGTCCTGTTATGCTTTGCGCCGTTGGCCGGCGCCGCTGAGCCCGACACTTGGTCTGTGCGCGATTTCGGCGCTAAAGGTGACGGTAAGACCGACGATACCGCCGCGTTTCAGAAGGCGCTCGATGCGGCGGGCAAGGGCGGTGGCGGCGTGGTTTATGCCCCGCGCGGCAATTACTTTTTCGCCGGCCATCTCAGCGTGCCCAACGCCGTCACTTTGAAAGGAGTTTGGGAATCCGTTCCGTCACACGTCGGGATTCGCGATGGCGGCTCGCCCAAACCGACGGACGATGGCACGACTTTTCTGGTCACGGAGAATCGTGGAACCGAGGCCGGCCCGGCTTTCATCACCTTGAACAACAACAGCACGATCAAAGGGGTGGTCATTTATTACCCAGAGCAGGATCCCGGCGAGGAACCGAAACCCTACCCCTGGACCATTGCCATGCGCGGGAAGAACCCGGCGGTGCTGGCCGTCGAGTTGCTCAATCCGTATAACGGCATCGATGCCGGGAACAACGAGCGGCACCTGATCCGCGATGTGCAAGGCCAGCCCCTGCGCCGCGGAATCCTGGTGGATGTCATTTATGATATTGGGCGGATCGAGAATGTGCATTTCAACCCCTGGTGGAGTATGAAGCCGCGCCTGTTCCAATGGCAGCAACAGCATGGAGAGGCGTTCATCTTCGGACGCAGTGACTGGCAGTATGTCTTCAATACCTTTTGCTTCGGCTATAACATCGGCTACAAGTTCGTCAAAACTTCCGCCGGCGTCTGTAACGGCAATTTCCTGGGCATCGGCGCGGACGATTGCTTCACCGCGGTGGTCGTCGAGGACTCGGCGCCGTTCGGTCTGCTCATCTCCAACGGCGAGTTCGTGTCGTTTCATGGTCCTGACCCGACGATGGTGCGCGTGGAAACCACCAACTCGGGCAGCGTCCGTTTTGTGAACTGCGCTTTCTGGGGGCCCTGCAATCAAATCGCAAAAATCGCAGGCAAGGGCACGGTGGGATTCAGTGATTGCACGTTCGTGCAATGGGACTCGAAGAACGAGGGACGTCACGCCTTGGACCTTGCCAGCGGGACGGTCCTGGTCCGCGGTTGCGAGTTTCAGGCCAACAAACCGCAGATCGAGATTGGCGAAAAGGTCCGGCGCGCGGTCATCTCCGATAATATTATCAACGGCAAACCGCGCATAACGAACCACAGCAAACTTACGGTGAATAACAGCAGCAACGCCAGTGACTAACCTGGTGCACCTCGATTCCACAATGATGACTCGTTTTTGGCTGTGCGCGCTGCCGATAGCCTTTCTGGTCGGCTGCGTTAGACCCGGCACACAGACCTCGACTCCTATAGCCGCCCCCAGCCCCGCGCCGGGTGTCTTCTTCGTTGCCACCAACGGCAGCGACCAGTGGTCCGGAACGATGCCTGCCGCAAACGGGAAAAAAAGCGATGGACCCTTCGCGACTCTGCCGCGCGCGCTGGCTGCCGCTCGCGAGTTCAAACGACAGCCTGGCCATTCTCAGCCGCAGCCCGTAACCGTCTTTATCCGCCGCGGCGCTTATTTCCTGAGCGAACCGCTCGTCTTGAAGCCGGAGGATTCTGACCTGGCCCTCGCGTCATATCCCCGGGAAACGCCAGTCCTAAGCGGCGGCCGCCCGATTGCTGGCTGGCGTGAAATCGCCCCCGATGGCAGGCGAGTTTGGGTGGCGGATATCCCCAAGGTGCGCGATGGCAAGTGGTCTTTTCGGGAACTCTGGGTCAATGGCCGAAGGGCGACTCGGGCCCGCCACCCGAACAAGGGCTACTTCGGGGTCGCTAATCTACCCGACCGGGCTGCGGAGTGGACGCAAGGC
>JBAXTC010000335.1:0-7981 GCA_037130375.1 Verrucomicrobiota bacterium
TGTTTATAGTAACGCCCACCCCGGATGCTCGGCCAAGCTCCTTTTGGAGCGGCATCAATGGCATTTTGCATCCCACAGCCCTTCAGTGGCAGGGCCGTCAACACGAACCCATGCCGTTCCGCTGGAGCTTTGCGGACCCGGTGGCATCTGTAACTATAACCTTCAATCTTCGGCAAACAGATATTCCAAGTCCACCTTCGACAGGCTGCGCGCGAAGCCCTCTTCCCCGAGCACGTCGGCGATTGTTTGCGCCTTGCTCTGCTGCAGCTCCCAGATTTTCTCCTCGACGGTGCCGGGCGAGATCAGGCGGTAGGCATTGACGGTCTGAGTCTGACCGATGCGGTGCGAGCGGTCAATGGCCTGGGCTTCCACGGCCGGGTTCCACCACGGATCGTATAGCACGACATAGCTTGCCGTGGTCAGGTTCAGTCCGGTGCCAGCCGCGCGCAGGCTCAGCAAGAAGACAGCGGCGTTGGGGTCATTCTGGAAATCGCTGACCACTTGCTGTCGGTCCTTGGTCTGGCCGGTGAGAATGTGAGTGGTGATTTGGCGCTGGCGGCACTCCTGTTCGAGCAATTGCAGCATCTGCACGAACTGGCTGAAAAGCAGCACCTTCTGGCCCTCGGCAATCAGCGAATCGAGCAACTCGAACAACGTCTCTGTTTTGCCGGAAATGGAGTCGTTCCCGACCAGCCTCGGATGACAGCAAATCTGGCGCAGGCGTGTCAGCGCCGCCAGAACGTGAATCTTGCTCTTGTTGAGACCCTGCTCGGCCACCGTCTTCATTACTTGTTCGCGGCTGCGGCGCAATTCGGCCAGGTAAAGCTTTCGCTGCTCGTCGCCCAACTGGCAATCCCGCCGGTGCTCGATGCGCTCCGGCAAATCTTTTGCCACGTTCTTCTTCATCCGGCGCATCAACACCGGGCGCAGTTTGGCCGAAAGCCGGCGTCGGGCAATGCGCTGCGCCGATTCCGCACCCTCGCCTCGAGGCTCGTAGGTTTCCGTGAACTGTTCCTGATTGCCCAGATAGCCCGGCTGGATGAAATCGACGATGCTCCACAGATCGAGCAAGCGATTCTCGAGCGGCGTCCCGGTGAGCGCGAGGCGATGTTCGGACTTCAATTGCTTCACCGACTGGGTGACTTGCGCGGCGGGATTCTTAATGAACTGGGCTTCGTCGAGAATCGCCGCGCGGAAGGGGAATTTCTGCAGCTCTTCGAGGTCGCGCCGCAGCAGAGCGTAATTGGTCACGATCAAGTCGTGCTGCGGAATCTGCTTGCGCAGGTTGTGCCGCGCGGCGCCGCTTTCCAAAACCAGCACCTTGAGGTGCGGGGTGAAACGGTTTGCCTCCCGCTGCCAGTTGTGCAGAACCGAGGCCGGGCAGATGACCAGCGAGGGCTTCGGGTCCTTGCCGTGCCGCTCCTTTAACCACGCGAGCCACGCGAGGGTTTGCAGGGTTTTGCCCAGGCCCATGTCGTCGGCCAGAACTCCCCCCAGCCTGATCTGGGCCAGATGACAGAGGAAATCGAACCCATCCTTTTGATACGGGCGCAGTTCCGCCTGGAGCGACTCGGGAAGGCCGATGGCCGGGATGCCTTTGAAATCCTTCAGGCGATCGCGCAACGCTTCGGCTTGCGGTGAATCGCCGAACCGCCGCAAGCCATCCTCGTCCAGATGGGCTGCGTGTTCGAGTCCGACTCGCTGCGCCACCGGAACCAACCCGTCCACCCCGAGGTCCGCCATGGCCTCGTGCGCGGACTGTACGGCGTTTGCATCCAGTTCCACCCAGCCCGAGTCCGGCAGTTTCACGAATCGGCCGGTAGCGGTTTGCAGGCGCTGCAAATCGGCAGTGGTGAGCTTCATGCCCTCCTGGTGCCATTCCGCCGAAACAGCCAGCCAATCAATGCCGCTGCCTTTGACCACGAGGCGGGGCCTGAGTTGGCGGGGCGCCAGGAAAAGGCGCGAGAAGCCTGGGTTGCCAAGATAGTCAGCCTCCAGAGGGCGGTCGGCCCAGGCGTGCGCGAGGGCATCCAGGAAGGGTTCGTTGGCATCCCCCACCCACAAGCCGGGACTGGGTGAGAACCAGTCAAACTGGCGCAGCCAGAGCGTCGCTGGCTCGAGTCGCGGGTCGTCGAGAATCTGCGGTTTGTTGTCGGCTGGCGGAGCCGGCGTGGGTTCGTTCAACTGCCACTCATGGCCGTTCCAGAGCCAACCGCTTTGGTCGCGCTGACTCTTGGCGAGCAACCGCACTCGCACCGTTTCGTCGAGCAGTTCAAAAACGAACTGTGGTTTGGCCAAATGAGCCACACAAAGTTGCTCCCAGTTCACGCCGTAATCCGACTGAGTGTTGCGCAGGTGCGTCAGCAGCCGATGGCTGAGCTTGCGCACGGGCAAAGCCGGCCGGCTGGCCCAATGCTCCAGCAACTGGGACGGCGGGGCGTTGCGCAGCAGGTAGAACGTATGGCCGGCCAGCGCCAGCGGCGGACGGCAGTCGAAGAATCGCACCTGATCGAGCGAATGCGCCTGGCCGCCCGGAACCGTGAGCCGATGCGTGAACGCAAGCTCCCGGTCGCCGTTCTCGAGGTGGGGTGTTAATTGGGCAACCTCGCCCGGGAACTGCAGCGCGTTGGGAGGTGGCTGGGCTGCGGCCAGTTCGAGTCGGGGGGTCTGACCCCAGCGCGCCAGCCAGTGCCACAATTCCAGATCCGAGAGAACCATGGTCTCCTGCTGCTTGGGGCGGTCGGCATGCGTTTCGGTCAGCCACTCAATGAATTGCCAATCGGCAGGTGGAAAGAGCTCCTGTTCGTGGGCCGCGCGCGTCATCAGCTCGATGATGTCCCCGAGGGTTTTCACTTTCTCGCCTGTGCGCAGCCGCAGCAAATGGAACTGAATTGCCAGGCGGTATTGCGAGGGTCGGGTCTCGTCGGGCTGCGGATGGCAAACCACACGCAAGGAAGCGCGCGGGGAATCCAAATGGGCTGGTTCGGGTGGGAAAAGCCAGGCCTCCAGTTGCTTCACGAGTTGCTGCTCCTCGGTTGCCTGCTCGATCTGGGCGAAGCGATCGAGGTTGCCGTAAGGCGCCAGCTCCGTGGGCAGCGAACGCCGAGTGCGGAGAAAGAGGAAGGCGACCTCCTCCAGACGCGACTTGCCCTGCGCCGCAAGCACGCGGGGCCACCAATCGGCGTTGGAAAAATCTTTGCGCGAGATGGATAGCTTTTCGAAGTAGTCTTCCAGCAACAGCCATGCGCGCTGCGAGTCGGCGCAGACGGCGAAACTTCGCAACAGCTCGGCGCGTTCGGCAACGTCGGCTTTTGAGTCAGCGAGTTCGCGCCGCAGGTCGGCCAGCGCGCCGTAGGTTTTCGAGAGCACGGTATGGTGCGCATCGTACCTGGACGCCTGGGCCGCGCGCGATCCGCTCTCAGTTCTCGTTAGGACTTTAGCCATCTTCTGATTACACCCGTTTGGAGTCTATCGTTACAGCGTATCATTTGCCCACAGAACGGGATTCCGGTCAATCAGAAAGTACATTAATACTGCCGGAAATAGCTGCGCACATCCTCGGGCGTTTCCTTGGGCAACCAAAAACTGGTGGGAGCAGCGGTGGGCTTGCGCCGGAGCAAATCCCGGCCTCGGATGCGGAAGAACAGGGCGACCGGCGTGATGATGCCATAGTACATCAGCAGCAACGTGAGCCGGGAGATCAACCACCCGATCGGGAACGCCGCCACCATCCAGCCGACAAAGAGCCAGCGCACGGCAGGCGGCTTGATCAATCCCAACAGGCCAATCGCAAGGGCGACGCCCATCACGGCCAACCCGAACGTCGGGTGCTTACGCGCCAAGTATTGATGCGCCCCGAAGGCCAGGAAGAAAACCAGCCATGCCGCGGCAAATTGACGGAGGGCTTTGCGCGTCGGGTTCAACGGAATGTCGGACCAGGTCATGCGGCAAAATCAGTTAGGGGAAGTTAGCACGTTCAACAATTACACGGATTACCTGAGTGAAAGAGTCATGCGAGAGCGTCTCAATCAAGCTCGAACTGGGCCAGGTACTTTTCGCGTTCGGCCGCCGTGACGGACTGGTTCATCTGCTCTTTGCGCAACAGGAAGTCCTCCAGCACCAGCGCATCCATGTCGGTGGCCAGGAAGCACCGGTAGGCTTCCTGCGGGGTGCAGACAATCGGCTCGCCGCGAACGTTGAAACTGGTATTGACGATCACCGGGCAGCCGGTCAGCCGCTCGAAGGTCTTTATGAGCCGATAGTAACGCCCGTGCCGCCGTTCGTCCACCGTTTGCACCCGGGCGCTGTAATCGACATGGGTGACGGCGGGCAACGTGGAGCGGACGACGTTGACGCGCTGGCGCAGGTCGGGGTCCGTGGCCATTCTTTGTGCATCGGCCTCGGAAAGCGCCACGCGATGTTTCTCGAGCACGGGCGCCACCACCAGCATGTAGGGGCTTTCCTGGTCGGGCCGCATGGCGAAGTAATCGCTCACCCGTTCTTGCAGCACGCACGGCGCAAAGGGCCGGAAGCTCTCGCGGAACTTGATCTTCAAGTTCATCGTGGCCTGCATGGTGGGGTTGCGGGCATCGCCGATGATGCTGCGCGCGCCCAGGGCGCGCGGCCCGAACTCCATGCGACCGTGGAACCAGCCCACGATCTTGCCTTCGGCCATCATCCGAGCCACGGAATCCAGCAACTCGCTTTCCTGCTGAAATCGCTGGTGCGGCGTGGCCGTCTCAGCGAGAAAACTCGCGATCACATCGTTGGAATAGCGCGGCCCCAGCAGGCTGCCTTTCTGGCAATCCTGGCCGTTGGGCTGCCGCGGTTTGTCCAGCAATTGGTGCCAGACGAAGGTCGCCGCCCCCAGCGCTCCGCCCGCATCGCCGGCCGCCGGCTGAATCCAAATATTCTCGAATGGCCCCTCGCGCAGGAGTAACCCGTTGGCGACGCAGTTGAGGGCGACACCGCCGGCCAGCACCAGGTTCTTCATCCCCGTCTGTCGATGCGCCTCGCGAGCCATGCGCAGGATGATCTCTTCGGTGACCTTTTGAATGCTGGCTGCCAGGTCCATGTGCCGCTGTTCGAGCGGGGATTCCGGGCTGCGCGGCGGCCCGCCAAAAAGCTGGTGGAACCGGTCATTGGTCATGGTCAGACCCTGGCAGTAATTGAAATACTCCATGTTCATCCAAAAGCTGCCGTCGGGTTGGAGACGGAGGAGATGCTTCAGAATCAAGTCCTGGCAAGCCGGGCGTCCGTAGGGGGCCAGCCCCATCAGCTTGTACTCGCCGCTGTTGACCTTGAATCCGCAGTAATAAGTAAAAGCCGAATAGAGCAGCCCGAGAGAATGTGGAAACTGCAACTGTCGCAGCAGCCGCAGGCGGTTGCCTTCCCCAACCCCGAACGTGGCCGTGCTCCACTCCCCAACGCCATCGAGGGTCAGGATGGCGGCACGATCAAAGGGGCTGGGAAAGAAGGCGCTGGCGGCGTGGCTTTCATGGTGGTCGGTGAAGACCAGCCGGGCCGAGCGGGCCCCATGCAACCGCTGCCGCAAGGTGCGCCGCGTATGGAGCTTGTCCTTGAGCCACAGTGGCATCGCCAGCCGGAAGCTTTTGAAGCCCGCCGGCGCGTAAGCCATGTAGGTTTCTAGCAGCCGGTCAAACTTGGCCAGCGGTTTGTCATAGAAAACGATGTAGTTCAGCGCCTCCGGTTGGATGCCGGCTTCCTTGAGACAGTAAGCAATGGCGTGGGCTGGAAATCCCGGATCGTGCTTCTTGCGCGTGAACCGCTCTTCCTGGGCGGCGGCGGCAATGTCGCCATCCACAACCAGCGCCGCTGCGCTGTCGTGGTAGAAGGCCGAAATGCCCAGAATTGTTGTCACGCCATCTGCAACCAAGGGACAGCTTTGAAAACGGTTTCTGGCTTGTCCAGATCGATGTCGCCAAGGCTAAGCGCCAACGGGCCGGCGAGCGCTGGGATGGAGCCTGAGTTGGTTGAAGACAACCTTGGGTTGAGGCGCGACGACGGCCGGTTTGGCCACGCCGCCGTTCAGGCTGATGCTCAAGCCCACCAACCCGACAAAGATGAACAGATCGCTAACGAGCGCGCCGAAGATAACGAAAAAGAAAACCACCTTTGCGGAGAAGTATGCCAACAGTAAGGCATTGGCTTGGCGGTAGGCCGGATCACCGAATTTATAGTTGCGATAAATCACGCGGAAACCGGCCCATAAGAACCAGAGGAAACCAAACACGCCAAAGATTCCGAACGGGATAATCACCGAGAGCGGGCCGTTGTGGTAGTCGCCCGCCATTTCAGCCACGGCGGCGCTGCTATCTCCGGTGATGAAGAGCATTTCCTGATCCCGGCCGATAAAGCTATAGCCTTTGCCGAGGAGCAGATGCTTGGGGATTTCCGGCAGGACATCCTTCCACATCTGCAAGCGCCAATCGGAGGAAATGTCGGCGCTGAGCTTGGCCATGGGATCGATATCAATGGGCAGGAAGGCCAGCGAGCGCTGTATAGTAAAGGGCAAGCGGTTGGCAAAAGGCACCATCAGAGCCCCGCCCAAAAGCCCGGCGACGACGAAGATCGGGAGCAATTGAGTACGGTGCAGCCGCTCCAGGAAAAACAGAATCACGAAAACCATCCCAAACATAATCACGATGGACCGGAAGCCGCTCAACGAACCGATGCCAACCATCGCAACCATGACAATGAGGCGCCAGGGTTTGGATCCCATGAAAATCCCCCGGATGCCGTAGCGGGCCAGCATGGCGTAAAAGACCCCCAGGGCCGGATAACAGAGACCGGTGATGCGTGTGATCGCCTCGGTTGATATGTACACACTCGTGCCCTGCTGCGCCAGGGATTCCATATTAATGATGGGGAATACCAGGTAGAGGAAGTTGAACTGAGCCGGTAGAACCCAGGCAAATTCACCAATGACCCCGACGATGGTGCCGAGGAAAAACAACGGAACATAGAGCATGACGTGATTCGGGGCGATCTGGCGGCTGGTGAGGGCGAAAAAGGCGATGACGGCCGCCACGATTCCCACGTAGTTTCTCCCACCGTAAACTGAACTGCCAAAGGCCTTCAGCCCGATGCCGCCGGTAAGGTAGGCGGTAATCAGGACGACGACAGTAAGAAAGATCAGCGGGAGCGCCACGGAATTGACATACAGAAACTTCAGGTCTCGATTCAGGGCGTACTGGAAAACCCCGATGGAAAGACTGATGGCGGCCATAGCCATCCAGACGCCCGGTCGGCCAGGCAGGAAGAAGATCACCGCCGTCATGTTCCAGGTGAAAATCAGCCAGGCGTGGTGCCAGCGCAGCAAAAGGGGGGCCAGCAAGAGGAGCAGGACAACTCCTATCACCACCATGGTGGTCATGTCGAGCGGGTTGGCCAGCAAATAACCGAGACACGCTGCCAGAGGCAGGCAAAGGCCATAAACGATGAGGGATCTAAAAACTGCAGATGCGTTAGTCATGGTTTGTCAAATTCGTTCCCCGCCACCCCCTGATACACTCGATATTGAGCTCGACGCCAACGACCGGCTCTATGGCTGGGGCCGCGAGCGATGCCTCAGCGCCGTTCAGAGCGACGCCGAAACCCAGCAGGAACGGCAGGTAGCCCGTCCGATGAAGGCCCTCCACCCAAGAGAGCACCGCCAAAGGCACGGATAAACCCGTGATCAGGTGGGTCTTGGGTATGTTGATGGTAATGGCCATTTCGTGGCGAGAGTAGAACAAATGCTTCGTGCGGCGGCAATCCTTTTCAGAAAAATGGCCCGGAATCCAACCCAAAACCCATGAATCAACAGGAGGAAACGGAGATAACGGAGATAACGGAGAAGGGAAAACAGAAATTGAGGGGGGAAGGGGGGGGGTGAACAGGGAACTCGGTTATCACCGTTTCTTCCTGTTCAAGCCCAAACCCATGAATCAACAGGAGGAAACGGAGATAACGGAGATAA
>JBAXTC010000336.1:0-7977 GCA_037130375.1 Verrucomicrobiota bacterium
GGGGCTTATCGAGGCATCGAATTCGGCGGCAGTCAGCCACTGATGCTCGAGAACGACCTCCCGGATGGTGCGGCCGGTATTTCGGGCGAGGCGTACCGTTTCGCAGAGGCGATTGTAGCCAAGGGCAGGCAGCAGCGCGGTGGCGGCAGCAGTCGAATTCTCGACCTGGCGGCGGCAACGGGCTTCGTCGGCTTGCAATCCCTGGACGCAATGGCGGCAGAGGATGTCATCAGCTCGCGCCAGCAGATCAATGCTCTCGAGGAGGCAGGCCGAGATGAGGGGCAAGAAAGGGTTAAGTTCCAGGTTGCCGGCAGCCGCGGCCATGGCGATCGCGGTGTCGTGGCCCATAACAAGCATCGCGACCTGGCTAACCGCTTCGGGTATCACCGGGTTGACCTTGCCGGGCATGATCGAAGATCCCGCCTGCCGTGCCGGCAACCGGATCTCTCCCAGGCCGGCTTCCGGTCCCGACGCCATCAGTCGCAAGTCGGCGCAGATTTTGAGGACCGAAACGGCGTGGGCTTTTAGAATGCCGGAAACCTCGACGAAAACATCCGCGTTCTGGGTGGCATCCACCAGGTTTTCGGCGCGAGCGAAGCCGATGCGGGTGAGTTCGCGCAGGGTCTCGACGGCTTGGAAGATAAACTGGCGCGGAGCGGCCAGTCCGGTGCCGATGGCGGTGCCGCCGAGGTTCACGACGCGCAGCCGTTCCTCGCATTTGTAGATGCGCCAGCGGTCGCGATTGATCGCCTCCGCGTAGGCGCCCATCTCGCGGCCGAGCGTTATCAGCACCGCGTCCTGCAGTTGGGTTCGGCCAACCTTGACGACGTGAGCGAGTCGCTGTTCGGCGGCCTGAAACGCTTCCTGCAACGCGACCACCCGCTGTTCCAACCGTTGCAACAATCGGATGGCTGCCAGTCTGAGGGCGGTGGGGTAGGTGTCGTTGGTCGATTGATGCAGGTTAAGATCGTCCAGTGGCGAGACGCGATCATGGCAGCGGGGCAGACCAAGGATTTCCAACGAGCGGTTGGCCAGCACCTCGTTGACGTTCATGTTGGTGCTGGTGCCTGCACCGCCCTGGAGCAGGTCAACGACGATGTGCGAGACTAACGCGTCCTCGCTCAACTCGCGGCAGGCGCGTTCGATGGCGTCGGCCTTAGCCGGGTCGTCCGCCCAGGCTCCCAAGGCGCGATTGGTCAGTGCGCAGGCCAGTTTCACCGTGCCGTAGGCGCGGGCCAACTCCTCGTGGATCGGGCGACCGGTCAGCGGGAAGTTCTCCAATGCGCGGACGGTGTGAATACCGTGCAACGCGGTGGCCGGTATCTGCCGTTCGCCCAGCAAGTCCTGCTCTGTACGAAAGTCACTCATATCCGCCTAGACATACACATCCCGCTTATCCGCCTTTACTTCCCCCACCAATCGCCGGGAGATTTGTTGGACGGAGTTCTCCATGGTCGTGAGTTCCTTCTCGACCAGCATCTCACCGACGCGGCGGGTTTCGGGCGCGGCGTAATCGAGCAGATATTCCATGCAACTCGAGAGCGCGTTAGGGGCACAGTGGTGCTTGATGAGGCCGGGCTTCGCCAGGTCCATGAAATCGGCACCCGTGCGACCGAGCCGGTAACAGGCCGTGCAGAAGGATGGCGTGTAGCCAAGCAACGCGGTGTCGCGCACGACCTCATCGAGCGAACGATGGTCACCAAGCTGGAATTGCTGGGCCTTGCGGGCGGCGCCGGTGCCGGCGTAACCGCCGGGATCGCTGCGGCTCCCGGCCGAGATTTGCGACACACCGAGTTTGAAAGTCGCGCGGCGGGTGTCGGCATTTTCGCGGGTGGACATGATGATGCCCGTGTAGGGCACGGCCAGGCGCAGGATGGCGACGATCTTCTTGAAGTCGGCATCCGAGACCGGGTGGGCAGGGCGGCAAGCCAGTGTCGATCCGGCTGCGGGTTCCAAGCGCGGAACACTGATGGTATGCGGCCCTACGCCAAAGGCATCCTCCATGTGGCGGATGTGCTGCTGCATCGCCAGCATCTCGAATTTCCAGTCGTAAAGTCCGAACAACACGCCGATGCCGACGTCATCAATGCCTGCCTGCATCGCCCGGTCGAACACCGTCACGCGCCAGTCAAAGTCCCGTTTGCGACCGACGGTATGAACCGCGGCGTAGGTCGCGCGATGGTAGGTCTCCTGGAAAAGCTGGTAGGTGCCGATTTTGGCGGCCTTGAGTTCCTTGAATTCCTCCAGTGCGAGCGGCGCGATGTTGACGTTGATTCGGCGGATTTCTCCCCGGCCACTGCGGGTGGCATAAACCGTTTCGATCGCATTGAGAATGAAGCGCAAGCCCTCGCCTTCCGGATACGACTCGCCGGCGACCATCAACACCCGCTTGTGGCCCTGGTCGATGAGGATACGAGTTTCGTTGGCAATTTCTTCCCGGGTCAGCGTCCGGCGGACCAGTTCCCTATTGTGGACGCGGAAGGCGCAATAGGCACATTCGTTCTGGCAGAGGTTCGAGATGTAAAGCGGCGCGAACAGGACGAGGCGGTTGCCGTAAATCTCGTTCTTGGCATGGCGGGCGGCCGCAAACATCTCTTCGAGCAGCACCGGATCCTGGATTTCCATCAGTGCCGCCACTTCGCTCGCATCCAGACCCACTAATTGCCGCGCTTTGACCAGGATTTCACGGATCTTGGCCGGGTCGGACTGGCGCGCGGCGGCGAGCGTCTCGGCGATCTTCGCCTCGTCAATGAAGGTGGCTGGCTGGGTGCAAAGTTTCGTTTTCATATTTGCAAACTTTCTTATCTGGGTTCTTTGTCTTTCAATTTGTCTTCCATCGCCGCGCAGGCCTTTTTCGCCGTGCAATAGGGGATGGGGTGGCCGTCAATTTCGACGGTTGCGCCCTGGGCGCACTTTTCGAAGCAGAACGAGGCGCTAACCTCGACCCGGTCCTGGAGATTCTTCTTCTCGACCTCCTGGAGCAACTCACCGATGACGGCCTGCGACCCTTTGAGAAAGCAGTTCGTCCCGACGCAGACGTTGATCCGCACCTTCTCGGCTTCGGGCCCTTCGCCCAGCAGGATGTGTTCGTCGGCGATGCGGCGGCGGTTCTGGTAATGGGTGTGCAGCAGGTGATGCGCTTTGCGGCCGCCGATTTCGCCAAGGTATTTCTGGTAGAGTTCGGTGACGTAATGATTCTCCTGCGGTTTGTGCAGATCGAGGTTTTTGTCGGCTTGATAGAGGCCACGCGTGCGCAGACGGCGGGTGTCGGGGTCACGTGACACGGGTTGGCCGCCGCCGCCGATGCAGCCTCCTGGGCAGGCCATCACTTCGATCAGATCGAGGTCACATTCGCCGCGGCGGACCTTATCCGCAAGGTCACGAGCGTTCTTGAGCCCGGACACAACCGCCAGCTTCAACTCGATGCCGTCAATGGCGATAGTGGCAAACCGCACCCCGTTGTCCCCGCGGACCTGGTGGAAATCGGGGTTTTCCAGCTTTCGGCTGGTGACCTTCTCGGCCGCGTAGCGCAGGACCGCTTCGCTAACACCGCCCGAGTTGCCGAAGATGACCCCCGCGCCGGTCTTGAAGCCCAGCGGCATGTCGAACGACTCCGTCTCGAGTTGGTTGAAGCGCAGGCCGGCCTCCTCGATCATCCGGGCCAGTTCCTGCGTGGTCAGAACGTGATCCACGTCCGGCACGCCATCCGTAGCAAACTCGGGCCGCTTGGCTTCAAACTTCTTGCCTGTGCAAGGCATGACAGAAACCACGACCAGGTTTTCCTTGGGAATACCCAACTCGCCGGGGAGGGTGGATTTGCAGATTGCACCGAGCATTTGTTGTGGCGATTTGCAGCTCGATAGATTGGGCAACAGCTCGGGATAATACTGTTCGGCAAACTTCACCCAGGCGGGGCAGCAACTGGTGAATTGCGGCAGTTTCTCACCTTTGGCCTTCCGTTTTAGAAACTCGTTAGCCTCCTCGATGATTGTGAGGTCGGCACTGAACGACGCGTCATAGACCTTGTCGAACCCGAGGCGCTTGAGCGCGGCGACAATCTGGCCGCTCGTGGAAACGCCCGCTTCCAGTCCGAAGACCTCACCAACGGCAACCCGAACTGCCGGGGCGACCTGGACAACGACAGTCTTGCCCGGATCGTTGAGAGCCTTCCAGACCTCGTCCACTTCCGGTCGCGGGGTGAGGGCGCCGGTGGGGCAGACGGCGGCACACTGGCCGCAATTGACACATTCGCCTTCGCCCAGGCCCTTGCCGAACGCCGGCAACACGGCGGCCTGATGGCCGCGGTGGGCGAAGTCGAGGGCGCCGATGCCTTGAATCTCCGAGCACATCCGCACGCAATCGCCGCACAGCACGCACTTGTTCGGATCCCGCACCAGCGCAACGGACGACAGATCGAGTTCGGCCGGCTGATGGACGGGTTTGAAGCGCACCTTGCGAATCCCGAGTTTGCGGGCGATGTCCTGGAGCTGACAGGACGAGCTTTTGGGACAGGTCGGGCATTGCTGGTCGTGGTTGGCCAGCAATAGCTCGATGGCGATCTTGCGGATTTCGCGAATCTCGTCGGTCTGTGTGCGGACCGTCAGGCCCGGTTCAGCCGGAGTCGAGCACGCGCCCTGGACGCCGCGGCCCTGGATATCGACCAGGCACAGGCGGCACGCGCCGTACACGCTCAGGTCGGAATGATAGCAGAAGGTCGGCAGGTCGATGCCCGCCTTGCGAATCACCTCCAGCAGGTTGCGCTCGCCGTTGAGCGGCACCTCGCGCCCGTCGATGTTAACTGACTTTACTGACACGGAATTGCTCATGTTGATCTGGAATCGTTATTGGTTGCCTGCCTGATTTACACCCCGACGACCGCATCGAGCTTGCAGGTGTCGGCGCAAACGCCGCACACAATGCATTTGGTTTGATCGATGACATGGGGTTTCTTCTTCTCGCCGCTAATCGCGCCCACGGGGCACTTGCGCGCGCAGGCGGTGCAGCCCTTGCACTTGATGGGATCAATGCTGGGCTTGGCCAGCGCCTTGCATTGTCCGGTGGAACAGCACTTGTGAAAGACGTGCGCATCATACTCTTCGCGGAAATAGCGCATCGTCGAAAGCACGGGGTTGGGCGCGGTCTTGCCGAGGCCGCACAGCGAGCCTTTTTGCACCGCCCCCGCCAGCTTTTCGAGGAGATCGAGTGTCTCGCCGGTGGCCCGGCCTTCGATGATGTCGTCAAGCAGCGCGAGCATCTGGCGGGTGCCTTCGCGGCAGAGCACGCACTTGCCGCAACTCTCGCGCTGGGTGAAGTCCATGAAGAACCGGGCGATGCTGACCATGCAGGTCTGCTGGTTCAGGGCTACCAGGCCGCCCGAGCCGACCATCGCGCCCACGCCGCGCAACGAATCGTAATCCAGCGGCAGATCCAGGTGCGCGCGCGTCAGGCAACCGCCCGACGGTCCCCCGATCTGCACCGCCTTGAACCCGTCGGCAGTAACCTTGCCGCGCCGGTTGGTGATGCCGCCGCCAATGTTTAACACCACGTCACGCAACGTGGTCCCGAACGGCACTTCCACCAACCCGGTGTTCGCTACATGGCCGGTCAGAGCGAATGTTTTGGTGCCGGGAGACGTGGCGGTGCCGAGCTTGCGAAAGTTGTCGCCGCCGTCGTTGATGATGCGCACGACGTGAGCGAGGGTCTCCACGTTATTGATGATCGTCGGTTTACCCCACAACCCGCTTTGTGCCGGAAACGGCGGTTTGGGCCGCGGCATGCCGCGCTGACCTTCGATCGACGCGATCATCGCGGTCTCTTCACCGCAGACGAAGGCGCCCGCCCCTTCCATCACCTCACAGCTCAACGGCCGCCCGGCGCCGAACGCGTTTGGTCCCAGAAAGCCCAGGACTTGCGCGTCTATCACCGCCTGGCGCATGCGTTGGACGGCCAGCGGATATTCGCTCCGCACATAGATCAGCGTCTCATCGGCGCCAATCGCGCGCGCGGCGATCATCAAGCCTTCGAGCACGCTGTGCGGGTTGCCTTCCATTACACTGCGGTTCATGAATGCGCCCGGATCGCCTTCGTCCGCGTTGCAGATCACATACTTCTTCGCGTTCTGTTGCACCCGCGCCGCTTCCCACTTCCGGCCGGTTGGGAAGCCGCCGCCGCCGCGCCCGCGGAGCCCCGATTTAGTGATTTCCTGCACGATCTGCTCGGGGCTCATCTGGAGATACGCCTTGTTCGCCGCTGCGTAGCCGCCGTGATGGATGTATTCGTGGACACTCTCCGGATCAATGGTTCCACAGTCCCGCAAGACAAACCGCTGTTGTTGCTGGTAGAAGGGGATATCGTCCACCCCGTGGCAACGCTTGCGGGTCGCCGGATCGACGTAAAGCAGACGCTCCACCACCACGCCCGCAATCAGTGTCTTTGAAACGATTTCCGCGATGTCCGCCACCTTGACCTTGTTGTAAAGGATGCCTTCGGGCAGCACGGTCACCAGCGGCCCCATCTGGCAGAAGCCCTGGCAGCCGCTCTTGTGCAGCCGCAAATCATGAGGTTTCTGCTCGGGTTTGAATTCGGCAACCACGTTGATGCCCGCCGCTTTGATCTGCTGGGCGAAGGCCTGCAACACGTCATAAGCGCCGCCGGCCACGCAGCCGGTGCCGGCGCACACCACCACCCGCCGACCCGTCTTGGGAGCCGGCCCGATCGAAGCCATCTGAAGAGTTTCGGAAATCATTGGGCCTCCTTCGCAATCACACCGTCAATTAACGCTACCGCGCTGGCCGGGGTCATTTGGCCGTGAACCTGGTCGTCGATGACGACCACCGGCGCGAGGCCGCAAGCGCCCAAACACGCCACCGTCTCGACCGTGAAAAGCATATCCGGCGTGGTGTTGCGCTTGCCATCGAGGCCCAGTCGCTTCCGAATGGCATCCAGAATCGGGATGGAATCTTTCACGTGACATGCGGTGCCGTCACACAGCCGCACCAGGTGTTTACCCTTCGGCTCGATGGCGAAGTGGGCGTAAAAGGTCGCCACTCCATAGACCCGGGCGGGCGAGACGTCGAGAGCCGTCGCGACGTAAGTCAGTACTTCCTGGGGCAGGTAGCGGTATTCCTCCTGGACCGCCTGAAGAATCGGCACCAGCCGGGAGGGACGGCGACCGTGCCGGTCCAGGATGCTGCAGACTTTTACAAATTTCCGCCCGGTGCTTTCGGGTTTGCGCTTGTTCATCATAGAGTTTTCGTTTGTTCGATTGGTTTTAATTCAAAATGTCTGCCGGCACCGCCGTGACCGCAGGGACGCTTCGAAGAGGATTCTCCTGAAGTTCCCGCGCGAGCTTCTGCGAGAGCGAGGCCAGCGAGCAGTAAAGGTCTTCGTTGTGAACAATGATGTGCTCCGGCACGCGCAGGCGCAGGGGCGCAAAATTCCAGATTGCGCGAATGCCCCCGGCCACCATCATCTCCGCCACAGCTTGCGCTCCCGCGGCCGGCACAGTGATAATTCCCAACAATACATGCATCCGCTGGGCGAGTTCAGTGAGCTTTTCCAGGGGCAGCACATGCTTGCCATGAATGGTCTTTCCCGACTTTAGCGGGTCGGCATCGAACGCCGCGATGATCCGCAGACCGCAGTCCTCGAACTTGTGATAGCCCAGCAGGGCCGAGCCCATGCTGCCGGCGCCCACTAGAAATGCCTCGTTCGCCTTTTTCCAACCCAGAAACTCTTCGATGCCGTCGATGAGGTTCAGGATGGTGTAACCGATCCGTGGTCGGCCGGTGATGCCTGCCGCCTCCAGGTCTTTGCGCACCTGGGTCGGATCGAGCCCCAAATCAGCCCCAATGTCCGTGCAAGACACCGACTCCCGGCCGGTTGGCTGCAATTCTTTGAGAAAACGATGGTAGAGCGGCAACCGCTTCAGGGTTGGCTCCGGCACCGTTTTGAGCTTGTCTGTCATCATGGCGTTCC
>JBAXTC010000337.1:0-7939 GCA_037130375.1 Verrucomicrobiota bacterium
TACTGCAGGGGTTGAAAACAGCCTGCCTGCGAGCATCTTCAAATACTTTTGCGCGGAAGTATCGAGAAACAGCCGTGCTGGCTTATTGGCAAGCGTCTCTCCGACTTTTTGTTGCACCTGGTCTTTGTCGATCTTCATGACCTGGCAGAATGCGTGAAGGAACTTGATATCCTTGAGGCGACCTGCCGCACCTTGAAAGAGTAAAAAGTCCAACGGGGCGAGCCTCTTTAACTCCAGGCGCTCTAATAAGGTGTTCGGGCGTTTGGGCTATGAGTTCCTTGACGTTCCACTGATTGAAGACCAGGACAGGGCACAAGCATTCGAAAGTGCGCAAAGTCTGGCTCATCTTCAAGGAAGACCCTTTTGACACGCGGGTGCGGACGAACATCCAGCGCCGGGGTGGTCGTGGTTTTCAAGGCGTGGGCCTTCGGGCGCTATTTCCGGCCCCCTGGTTCCTCCGGCTTGGGCTTGCTCCGGCAGGCCCATGCGGATGCGAAAAGGCATGACCCCCTTAGCCTTTCAGGAAGGGAGTCAGGTCAATGGGCGGCGAGGCCAGGCCCTTTTTCAGGCTAGCCACGGACCGGTCGAGCATCTTGCGCACGCGTGGGGGAATGGCTTGCGGGGGCACCAGCACCCGCGGTTCCAGGAGGTAGCAGCCGTTGGAGAGGGCTTTGATGTTGAAGTATTTGGTCGTGGCGTTCCGGAGGCTGATCCGCTTCTTCGCATCCGCGGCCACGTCGTACTGCTCGACGACCGTGACGCCGCCCGCCCCGGGGCGACCCTTGAGTGTTGCAGTTGGCATGGACAGAATATGGTGGGAATTCCCACAACTGTCAAGCCAGCCTTGCGGAAAGTTCAGATGAATCCCAAAGGGATTCCGCCTCAAAGCCCAGCGTTTAAGAATGCCAATGTTCTTGGGCGGCGGGGTGACCCCGCGCGGATTCTTAGCGAGCGAGAATAACGAATCTCGCGCCAATGGCCCACCCCGGATGTTTTGTTGCCGAGTGCTTAGGCGAGGATTTGGGAACATGGGTAGTTGTTGATTCCACATCGTCGAGCGCTCATTATGGCGAGGGATGTTGTTGGCTTTGATAAACGTCACCAAGATTTTGGAAGACGGCGGCACGGGTGCATTCAAGGAGCGCTCGGGCCGCGTTCTTGACGTGGTGACGCCAACTCCAGTCGCCGCCTTGGAGTTGAATTTGACGTGCGCGACCGGCGCTGCAAACGATCCACTCCTGGCGCGTGGAGGTCAGATGCTGACGGACGTTGGTGGGGCAGCCCCGCCTTGATATATGGCAACTTCAGCATCCACCACCGCCGTTGACTTGGGCGCCCTGGAATCTCACCTGTGGGAGGCGGCAAACATCCTCCGGGGGCCGGTGGATGCCTCGGACTTCAAGACGTTCATCTTCCCGCTGCTGTTCTTCAAACGCATCTCGGATGTCTATGACGAGGAGTATGAGCAGTCGCTCAAGGAATCGGGCGGCGATGTAGCCTACGCCCAGTTCGCCGAGAATCACCGGTTCCAGATACCTGAAGGTTGCCGCTGGCAGGATGTGCGCTCGAAGACCACGAACGTCGGCCAAGCCATCCAGCGGTCGATGCGCGAGATTGAAATGGCCAACCCCAACACTCTTTACAGTATCTTCGGCGACACCCCCTGGAGCAACAAGGACCGCCTGTCCGATGCCCTGCTACGCGACCTGGTCGAGCACTTCTCCTGCGTGTCCCTGGCGAACCGTGACATCGACGACGACATCCTGGGCCAGGCTTACGAATACCTGATTAAGAAGTTCGCCGACCAGACCAACCGCAAGGCCGGTGAGTTTTACACGCCGCGCAGCGTGGTGCGGCTCATGGTCAATATCCTCGACCCCAAGGAAGGTGAAACCATCTACGATCCGACCTGCGGCACTGCCGGTATGCTCTTGGGTGCCATCCAGCACGTCAAGGAGGCTGGGGGCAACGTCCGCAAGCTGTGGGGCAAGCTCTACGGCCAGGAAAAGAACCTGACAACGTCGGCCATCGCCCGCATCAACCTGTTCCTGCATGGCATCGAGGATTTCAAAATCGTCCGGGGCGACACGTTGTCCGCCCCGGCGTTCAGCGATGGCGACCGGCTGCGTCAGTTCGATGTGTGCCTGGCGAATCCCCCCTACTCGATCAAGCAATGGGATCGCACGGCCTGGTCATCCGACCGGTTCGGGCGCAATTCTCTCGGCACACCGCCACAGGGCCGCGCCGACTACGCCTTCTTCGGGCATATCCTTGCCAGCCTGAAGCCAAAGACAGGCCGGTGCGCGATTCTCTTCCCACACGGCGTCCTGTTCCGTGATGAGGAGCAGGAGATGCGGGCCAAGCTGGTGGACACCGACCAGATCGAGTGCGTGCTCGGTCTTGGACCGAACCTGTTTTACAACTCGCCAATGGAAGCGTGCGTCGTTGTCTGCCGGACAGCGAAGACCAAAGCGCGGAGGAACAGAATCCTGTTTATCAACGCGGTGAACGAGGTCACCCGTGAGCGGGCACAGAGTTTCCTGGAGGAGGAGCACATCCAGAAAATCCTGAAGACCTACCAGCAGTGCGAAGATGTGGAAGGCTTCGCCCGCGTGGTGACGCTGGATGAAATACGCACCAACAAGGCCAACCTCAGTATCCCGCTTTACGTCCGCCCCAAGGCCGACGATGCGGCTGGCATGGCGAACGGCAAGCCGTTGCCCAAGGTTATTGAGGAATGGCAGGCCAGTTCCAAGGCGCTGCGAAGCTCAATGGACGCCCTGCTGGCTGCGCTGGAACAGCCCCGGTAGCCGTGGCGGATGGCGGGCCGACAATTGCCAGTTGCGCCCGGGTTGACAAATAGTGTATATTATGATGTATTTGTAAACATGACAGAACACCCATGAACGCCGAACCCAAACAAGTTTTCGCCCTGCGACTCACCCAGGCCCGTAAAATGCGGGGGTGGTCGTTGCGGGAGTTGGAAGCGCAATTGCAGGGCGTGGTCACCCATGCCGCGCTCCACAAATACGAGCAGGGTCAAATGCTGCCGGGCAGCGACGTGCTCGTGCCCCTGGCCTCGGCTCTCAAGCAGAGCGCGGATTTTTTCTTCCGCGCTCCCACCGTCTCACTGTCCCAGATCGAGTTCCGCAAACGCACCGCCCTCGGCGTGCGCCAAGAGGAAGGATTGCGCGAAAATGCCGCTGACTTCTTCGAGCGTTACCTGGAAGTGGAGAACCTGCTGGGGGTGGACGCGACGTTCCAGAATCCGCTCAAGGGCGTCATCATCCACAGGCCGGAGGACATCGAAGCCGCCGCGCTCAAGCTCCGTGAAGCGTGGGAACTGGGCCTGGATGCCCTGCCGAACGTCGTCGAGATGCTGGAGAATCACCAGGTCAAGGTTTACGAACTGGAGGCCGACGAAGCCTTTGACGGTTTCTCCGGCTGGGCGGGCAACATCCCCGTCGTCGTGTTGAACAAGAAGTTCCCGCTCGTCCGCAAGCGCCTCACCGCGCTCCACGAGTTGGCCCACCTGCTCCTCGCTTTCCCGAAGGGCCAGTTCGGTCGAAGAGAGGTGGAGAAGTTCTGCCATGCCTTCGCGGGCGCGATGCTCATGCCGGAGGAAATTTTCCGCCAGCGGTTCGGCGGCAAACGTTCCAGCGTGACGGTCAACGAGCTGGCGGGCATCAAGGCCGATTACGGCCTCTCCATCGGCGCGATCATGGCGCGGGCACAGCAGTTGGGACTCGTTACCGACGCGCTCTACAAGACCTTCTGCATCGAGTTCCGCAAGCGCGGCTGGCACAAGGACGAGCCGGGCGAATACATCGGCATCGAGCACTCGAACCGCTTCGAGCAACTCCTGTATCGGGCGGTGTCCACTGATGCGGTCAGCATGACCAAGGCTGCCAATCTGGCGGGGCGACCCCTCGCGGCGTTCCGGGCGTCCCTCCAGACCGTGCCATGATCCTTGCCATCCAGGACGCGAACACTCTCATCGACCTCCATCTTTTTGACCTTATGCTGGAGGAGGAAGTGCTCACCCTCAAGGCCGCCAGCAAGGCGATGGAAAGACTCATGGCGACCAACCCGCGCCTGCCGCTCGATGAATGTCACAAACGGCTGCGCAAATGGATGGCCCACGCGGGCGGTTGACGAAAGCGCACGATGCCGAAACTTCCAACAGCCAAGACCCTGACCAACGCGCCGCCCATGAACGGCTGGCGGCGGGTGAAGTTTGGCGATGTGGTGGAGTGCGTGAATGACACGGTGGCCGATCCGCAGGCAGCGGGGGTCGAGCGGGTCGTCGGGCTGGATCATCTTGACCCTGGATCATTGCACATCAAGCGGTGGGCGAGTATCGAGGACGGCACGACGTTCACGCGGCGGTTCAAGTCGGGACAGGTGTTGTTCGGCAAGCGGCGGGCGTATCAGCGCAAGTTGGCCGTCGCGGATTTTGACGGCATCTGCTCTGGTGCCATCCTGGGGCTTGAGCCGAAGGCCGATGACCTCATTCCCGAACTGCTGCCGTTCATCATGCAGACGGAGGACTTCTGGCAACATGCTCTCGATACTTCGGCTGGGTCGCTGTCGCCGCGCACAAAATGGCAAGACCTTGCTCGCTACGAATTGGCCTTTCCGCCGAAAGAGGAGCAGCGCCGGATTGCCGATATTCTGTGGGCGGCTGATGCGCACCTTGAATCTCTGAAAGATTGCGCAAAGACAATCGTAGCTCTCAGAGAGGCTGTCCTCGATTCCGAACTGGCGAGTGCTGGCATGAAGAAAGCGCTGCTCAGTGAGCTACTGCTGTTTATCGAGTATGGTTGTTCGAAACGAAGCAGCTCGAATGTCGATAGTGGATTACCGATTGTCGGGATACCCAATGTGGTCGGCGGAGCCATCAACTCCAAGAATCTCCATCGCGTGGAACTGACCAAGGAGGAGATTAAGCGTTTTTCTCTGAAGTGCGGTGACATCCTGGTTGTTCGCACCAACGGGAACCCTGATTACGTGGGGCGCGGGGCAGTCGTCCCACTGTTTACTGAGACTACAGTCTTCGCCAGCTACTTGTTGCGGCTCCGCTTCGACACAGACAAAGTCCTGCCAGAGTTTGGACACGCGGTTCTTCAGTCCAAACGCTTTCGTCAGAGCGTTCGGAAAGAGGTCAAGTCGTCTGCGGGCAATTTCAACCTGAATACCCAGGGCCTCAAGAAACAGGAAATGCCACTCCTGTCGCTTAGTGATCAGGCGCTGGTCATAAGCAAGCTGAAGTGTGTCGAAGATTCACTTGGAGCTTGCCTAAATCAGCAGCAGACCGCAAAGGAGTTGAAGGCGCGTCTCATTGCCAGTTTGATACCGCCTTCAATAGAGGTTTGAGTATGTTTAACGAAGCCAACAGCGTTGAGGATTACGTCCGAGACTTACTCTGCGGCAAGCAGGACGGAGTGGTGCGTGAACCGTTGTTCAAGGGCGCATTGCTGACGTCGCTGGCGGCGGGCCTGGGTTGGCAATACATCCCTGCCGACCGGTTGCCCCGCGATTTCAACGACGTGCTGGTCGAGCCGCACCTGCGCGAGGCGCTCATACGGCTGAATCCTGAAATCGCCGAGAAGCCCGACCGTGCCGACGAGGTCATCTACAAGCTCCGCGCCATCCTGCTCTCGGTGCAGAGTGATGGCCTGGTGAGGGCCAACGAGGAGTTTACTGCCTGGTTGCGTGGCGAGCGCTCCATGCCGTTTGGCCCGAACAACGAGCACACGCCTGTCCGGCTAGTCGATTTCGATACGCTGGGCAACAACCAGTTCGTCTGCACCCAGCAGTTCGTCTATTCCCCCAAGAAGCTGCGGCCCGACCTGGTGCTGATAGTCAACGGTATCCCGCTGGTGGTGGGCGAAACCAAGACGCCGGTGCGGCCGGCAATCAGTTGGGTGGATGCCGCCGCCGACATACACGACGATTACGAAGTGAACATACCGGCGCTGTTCGTGCCGAACGTGTTCTCCTTCGGCACCGAGGGCAAGAGCTATCGGTTTGGCGCGGTCCGTATGCCGTTGGACCTGTGGGCACCCTGGCGGGATTCGGACCAGGGTGCGCATGACGGCTTGAGCGAGTTGCGGTTGGCGGTGGAGAGCATGTTGCAGCCCGCAGTGGTGTTGGACATCCTGGGCAGCTTCACGCTGTTCGCCACGGACAAGAAGCGCCGGAAGATCAAGATCATCTGCCGCTACCAGCAGTATGAAGCCGCCAACCAGATCGTGGAGCGGGTGCTGGTGGGCCTCATCAAGAAGGGGTTGATCTGGCATTTCCAGGGGTCGGGCAAGTCCCTGCTCATGGTCTTCGCCGCTCAGAAGCTCCGGCTCCATCCGGTCCTGAAGAACCCCACGATCATCATCGTAGTGGACCGGATTGACCTTGATACGCAGATTACGGCGACGTTCAGCGCGGCGGACATCCCGAACATCGTGCCCGCTGCCACGCGGGAGGAGTTGCAGCGGATGCTCGCCCAGGATGTGCGGAAGATCATCATCACCACCATCCACAAGTTCGCCGAGGCCCCCGGCGTCCTGAATGACCGGAAGAATATCATCGTGATGGTGGACGAGGCGCACCGCACCCAGGAAGGCGATCTGGGCCGCAAGATGCGAGAGGCGCTGCCCAACGCTTTCCTGTTCGGCCTGACCGGCACACCGATCAACCGCGCCGACCGGAACACCTTCTGGGCCTTCGGTGCGACCGAGGACAAGAACGGCTACATGAGCCGGTATTCATTTGAGGAGTCCATACGGGACAAGGCCACGCTGCCGTTGCATTTCGAGGCGCGGCTGGTGCAGTTGCGCGTTGATAAGGTAGCGATAGACGAGGCATTCCAGAATATCACCAGCGACATGGCCGAGGAAGACGCGGCGGAGCTGTCGAAGATGGCAGCGAAGATGGGGGTGCTGGTGAAGTCGCCGGAACGCATTCGAACCCTGGTCAAAGACATCGTGGAGCATTACCAGACCAAGGGAAGGACCACACGCTGTTGCAGGCCATCTGCCGGACGAACCGACCGTTCCCTGGCAAGAGCCACGGGTTGATTGTGGATTACCTGGGCGTGTGCGACGACGTAGGCCGGGCGCTGATGTTCGACGAGAAGTCCATCCGCCTCGTCATTACCAACCTGGAGGAACTGAAGGCGGAGCTGTCGAAGATTTGTCAGAAGTGCGTGGATTACTTCCCTGGCGTGGATCCCAAGTCGAGATCAGCATCATCGCCCGAATCCGCAGGCACTCGAAGAATCCCAAGTTCATCGCCCTGGGCCAGCGGCTGGAAGAATTGAAGGAACGCGCCGAGAAGGGCCTAGTGACCAGTCTGGCGTTCCTGAAGTCGTTATTGGAGTTGGCCAAGGATGCCGTCGCCGCCGAGAAAGAGGTCGTGCCAGAGCAGGAGCAGGACCGAGGCAAGGCCGCGTTAACGGAGTTGTTCAAAGCGGCCAAGAACACGAAGACGCCGGTCATGGTGGAGCGCGTGGTGGGCGACATCGACGCTATCGTGCGGGCGGTGCGGTTCGACGGATGGCAACAGACGCTCGGCGGGGAGCGTGAGGTCAAGCGGGCGCTGCGGAGGACACTGCTGAAGTATCAGCTCCACCGGGAGCAGGAGATGTTCGACCGGACCTACGATTACATCAGGCAGTATTATTGAGCGGTAGTGGCTGCATGGCTGATCCGGCGATAAAAGCTACCGCTCCTACTTCCATATCCGAGGCCGTGCTCCTGCTGCGGGAGCAGATTGGCGTTAACACGGAGCCGGTCTTTGTTGGCCACCACAGGTGCCACAGGAGATAACCGATGGAGCAGAGATGGAAGGCCAACATAAGCGCCTGCCCGATTCAGGCAATGGCAGATCTATTTCTCCGTTATCTCCGTTTCCTCCTGTTCAATCCCAAACCCATGAACCA
>JBAXTC010000338.1:0-7939 GCA_037130375.1 Verrucomicrobiota bacterium
TTGGGATTGGTATGGGGGGTATTCGAGTGGCTCGCAGACCGACCCACGTGGTCCCGCATCGGGCTCGTACCGTGTGTTTCGGGGCGGCGGTTGGAACGGCTACGCGTTCTACTGCCGGTCGGCGGTTCGCTTCGGCTACGGCCCGGCGACCATCTACGACTACATCGGGTTCCGCCCTGTCTTGCCTCTAGGTCAGTGAGTGGAGCGAGCGACGCCTCGCCTGCGGAGCGGGTACGAAAATGGCCGAGCGTGTGGCTTCGAAAAAGAGAAGCCCGCGCACCGGTCGAGATTATTGGCGGAGCGCGGACATTTTTGTCCGCAACCGTGCGCGCGCCGGCGTGGGAAGCGCACATTCTTGTCCAAAGCCGCCAGGATTTGACCTTCCTCATCCCGGAGGGATGGCCGACAATAGTCGTCTCTCCGGGACCGGCAGGCCGGAGACCTGCCCCACAACCGGTTAAAAGGAGTTTCCTGGCTGGCCAGTCCCCGCCGACATCTTGCGCCACCGACCCTGCCCAGGAGGTTGGCCCGCGTCGGATTCCTGTTTTTGTTGATCACCAGCATGGCATTGCCTACAATAAAGTTATTGTTATCGACACCACCCATGTCAGCACCGGCAGCTTCAATGTCACCACTGGCGCATGCAATTTTAACCAGACACTCGATAGAATGAAACATCACATCCATCAAACAGGCCATGAGCTGCTGCCAAGCAGTCGAATCACCAATTCATACCCAACTGTTGACGCCGTAACCGCGGCCGTTTCCCGGCGCCAGTTCCTTGGCCGGACCGTGTTGGCCAGCGCCGGTCTGATGGCCGGGGCGCTGGGTTGTTCGCCATTGAAAAGCCGGCCGGGCAGTTCTGCCCGAGTGGCTTTCGTCACCGCGAATTTGGTGGCGCGGGTTTCGGACTACCGGTTCGAGATGGCGCACTGGGGCGACCAACACAAGAAAACCGTCGCCGCCACGGATGCGGCCGCCTGGGGAGTTATCTGCCGGGAAATTGCCGCCACTGGCTTCCATGCAGTCGAGATTTGGGAAGCGCACGCCGCGCCGGAAGTGATGAACCGTGAGCGCGGCGCGACATGGAAAGCCATTCTGGATGAGCACGGTCTGAAGGCCATCGGCTATGGAGGCAGCTTGAGCCGCAAGACCCTTGAAATCTGCCAGTGGCTCGGCATCCCTCAAATCAACGGTTCGATCGGGGACATCACTCCCGGGCAAGCTGCGGCTATGTGCCGAGAAATGGGCGTTCGGTTCAATGTGGAAAACCATCCCCAGAAGAACGCCATCGAGCTGCTCAAGGTCGTGGACGGTGGCAACGACTGGTTGGGGGTGTGCATTGATACCGGCTGGCTGGGCACCCAGGGCGCCTCGGGGCCGGAGGTCATCCGCGCCTGCGGCCCATTGGTCCGTCACGCTCACATCAAGGATGTCAAAGCCGCCGGCGCTCACGAAACCTGCATGCTGGACGAAGGCGTGGCCCAGGTGGCGGCCTGTATCGCCACGTTGAAGGCAATCGGATATTCCGGCTGGTATTCTTGGGAAGATGAGCCGGAGGATCGCAACCCGTTTGACTCAGCCGTTCGCAATCGCCATTGGCTCGAAAAGCAACTGGCTTAGGTGCGCCCGTCAGCGATGACCGTATCCCGGCAGAAACTCGTGGAGCAGGCGATCGGGTTTGGGCGGCCTGAACGTGTTCCCATGGTCTTCTGGAACCGCGACCAGCAACAGGGCGATATCATGCTCTATCACCTGGCGCTCGGTGCCCCCGGCGACGGAACCCCGAACGCGTGGAACTGGTCGGAGAACGAATGGGGCTACCGGCTGGAATCGCTCGGTGACGGCACTATGGGCCATCCCGTGGCCCCGTTCTATTCTGAATTACCTGAGCCCGAAGCGATCCGTGTCCCCGATCTGCGCGAGCCCGAGCGGTTGTCTGCCATGCCGGCGTTTCTCGAATCCTGCGGTGACCGCTACCGTCTGGCCAGCCTCGATCTAAGCGGGTTCACCGTCTATACGCTGCTGCGCGGCTTCGAGAATGCCATGGGCGATTTTCTCAAAAACCCGCAGGGTTTTGCGGCGCTGATGGACCGGATCTGCGCTTTTGAATGCGAACTGATGACGTTGGCCGCACGGCACGGATTCCACGGCATCCATTTTGCCGACGATTGGGGCACACAGACCGGCTTGATGATTTCGCCGGAATTGTGGCGGCGATTGTTCAAACCCAGGTATGCCCGGCAGTTTGCCTTTGCCCACGAACTGGGTTTGCACACCTGGTACCACTGCTGCGGCAACTTCAATTTGATCATGGACGATTTCCACGAGATCGGCGCGGATGTCATCAACATCTCGCAGCCGAACGTGGTGGATGTGGCGGAGGTGGGTCGCCGGTTGCGGGGGCGCCAATGTTTCATGTTGCCGATCAGCTACCAGACCGTCTCGATCCGTGGCACACCAGAGGAAATCTACGCGGAAGCCCGGCGGCTCTACGAACTGCTGGGAACACCCTTGGGCGGTTTTGTCGGCTATGTGGAAGAATATAGCGTGATGGGAATGTCCGCAGAAAACTACCGCGCTTGCGCCGAAGCATTCCGCCGGCTCGGTGCCGATCCGGGCAGCGGCTTGCTTCCGTCGTCCCCAGACCGGTCATGACCAGCGCCAGCATGACCGGACGTGATCGAGTCCTGGCCGCTTTGCGGCACGAGCAGCCGGATCGGACGCCCCGTGATTTTTGGGCGGAACCTGCCTCGTGGAACCGGTTGTTCAGCCACATCGGCCACTCGGATAAAGACCGGTTGCTCGACTGGCTTGACGTGGATGTGCGTCATCTGGAAGCAGGCACGCCCTCGGAGAGGGCAATCGGGCCGGGCATTTTTCAGAACTTCTGGGGCGAACGGTTCGTTTACAACCAGACACCCTGGGGACCGATGCGCGAGGATGTGAAAGGCGCGCTGGCGGGCGCGCACAGCCTGGCGGAACTGGAAACCTTTGACTGGCCGACACCCGATTGTCTCGACCGGTCACAACTCGAGACACAGTGCCGCCGCTACGAACAGCACGCGCTGCTGTATGGTTTTGCCGACGTCTGGCAGCGGCCCGCTCTGGTGCGGGGGTGGGAAGAAATGTTCCTGGACATGGCCGAACGGCCAGACTGGGTCCATTTCCTTTGCCAGAAGTTCACTGACTTCTACTTGGAAGACTATACCCGGGCGGCGGAAATTACTCGTGGCCGGATCGATCTCTACCTGGTGATCAGCGATCTCGGCTCTCAGCGAGGGCCGCTCATTTCGCACAAAATGTTCCACGACTTTGTGGCGCCGCATTTGAAGCAGATGACCGATCTCATCCACAGCCTGGGCGGGCGGGCGATGTACCACAGTTGCGGCCTGATCGAGCCATTCATTCCCGACCTGATGGCGTTGGGCGTGGACGTGCTGGATCCCATTCAGCCGGTCGGCCCGGCCATGCAGCCGGAGTATCTCAAACGCAAGTTCGGCGCCCGGCTAAGCTTTCACGGCGGCATTGACATGCAGAACCTGCTGCCGCACGGCACGCCCGCCCAGGTCGAGGCTGAAGCCAGACGCTATTGCGAAGTGTTGGGCGCCCGCGGCGGCTACATCCTCGGCCCGGCGCATCTGTTCCAGCCCGACGTGCCGCCAGAAAACATTGTCGCTATGTATCGCGGTGCAAAAAGGTCGAGGGCCTGATAGTCTGCCGACAACGTGCTTGTGCTTCCCTCTCATCTTAGTCGCGTGGACGACAACTTGCCGAGCGTGACGGTGCTCATTGCTGCCCGGCTGGGGCAGGTGGAGGTGAAAGCCATCGCCGCCAGCCGCGCTTTGGATTATCCAGCCGGCAAGGTGGCAATCATTTTGGCGCGCGGGCGACAACCCTCGGTCCAGCGTAACGCCGGGTTGAAAGCGGCTCGGGGAGAGCTGATCTATTTCCTTGATGACGATTCAATGCCCGAAGCAGGAAGCCTGCGCCGGGCGGTCGCTCGTTTTACCGATCCAGAGGTTAAGATGGTTGGCGGGCCGAATGTTTGCCCCGCGGACGCTCCTCCGCTCGAACAGGTTTTTGCCATGGTTCTCGCGAGCTGGCTGGCGTTCGGACCCAGCCGCGCCCGGTATGCCGCGGTGGGTGGGGTGCGGAAAACAAGCGAAAAGGAACTCATCTTGTGCAATCTTGTCGCGCGGCGGGACGCGATGCTCGAATTGGGCGGATTCAATGAAGCGCTTTACCCGAACGAAGAAAACGCCCTGATGGACGAGCTGCAAAAACGGGGCGGAAAGCTGATTTACGATCCCGAAGTGCTCGTTTATCGGCGGCCAAGGTCCAGCCTGAAAGGGTTTGCAAAAATGCTCCTGACATACGGGCGGGGCAGGGCGGAGCAGTTTCGCCTGCACCCAACCCTCGGCTCGGCGCCTAATTTTGTGCCGCCGGCGTTCTGTGTGTATTTGCTCGGGGCGCTCCTGGTGCCGGCACTGTCATCGATTGGGAAGCTCTATCTGGCGCCACTGGCCTTTTACGGCCTTGCGGTGCTGGCGCAGGCGGTGGTGCTCGCAACCAGTGGTCGGATTTGGTTTAGCCTCGGAGCGGTGCCATTGATCGTGCTGACGCATATCCTTTATGGAGTGGGCTTCTGGCGCGGGCTCTTTACGAGGCTCAAACCTCCAGCAGATCGCCCTGGTCCGCCAGTGGAATTGGAGATCGCGTCTCGATAACACGAAAGACTGAGCATGAAGAATCCGGTTTGGACCAATGCCATCAAAGCCTGCGCCGATCCCCAGAGGGCCGGCCACTTCCTTGACCTGCTGATTGCTGCCGGCGTCGGGGCAACCTTGGATAACAGTTCCACCGAGCAAGCTCGGATTCTTACTGTCTTGTTCGGCGGCTCGCAAGCGTTGGGCAACCTGCTGGTGTCTCGACCGGAATGGCTCGCATCGCTCACTCCAGAAGGGCTGAGGTTTCCGCGGCGCAAGCAAGGTCTGCGCAACGAGGTGAATGGGTGGCTGAACCCGCTCCTGGAGACGGGCGATTATGGGGCTGCGCTGAGGGGAGTGCGCGATTTTCACCGGCGAGAGATGCTGCGCATCGCCGCGCGCGATCTCGCCCGGCTCAGCCAGGTCGCTGAAATCACCCACGAGATTTCTGACGTGGCGGATATGTGCCTGGAGAGCGTATGGCAGATTTGCCAGCAGCAACTCATTCGGCGTCTCGGCCAACCTTACCACCAGGACGCGGCAGAGCGCTGGCAACTTACGGCGGGGTGCATTTTGGGTATGGGCAAGCTTGGGGGACAGGAGCTGAACTACAGCTCAGATGTCGATTTGCTGGTTGTCTATAGCGAAGAGGGGAGTGTTTTTCACGAGCTTCCGCGGAAAAACAAAATGCCACGTCCGACCCTCACGAATCATCAGTTCTTCAATCGTCTGACGGAAGCGTTCATCGCGGAGCTGACCCGCATGACACCGGAGGGGACACTGTATCGGATTGATTTGCGGTTGCGGCCCGAGGGCGATGCCGGGCCGCTCAGCCGCTCACTGGCGGGGTACGAGAATTACTACGCTCAGTGGGGCCAGACCTGGGAACGGATGATGCTGATCAAAGCCCGGGGAGTGGCAGGCGATGAGGCGCTGGCCGCGGAATTTCTGGAGATGGTCCAACCGTTTCGTTATCCACGGTCGATCAACGAGAGCGTGTTCCGGGAGGTCGCGACGATGAAGGACCGTATTGAGAACGAAGTGGTCAAGGCCGGCGAATTGGAGCGTAATGTGAAGCTGGGGCGCGGCGGCATACGCGAGGTCGAATTCATTGTCCAAACGCTGCAACTGCTCCGAGCCGGCCGGCAGCCCTTCCTGCAAGGGGGCCAAACCTTGCCGTGCCTTGCGAAGCTCTCACAGTATGAACTTCTGTCGGTCCAGGAATCATGTTTGCTGGCTGATGCCTACTGTTTCCTGCGCAATGTTGAGCATCGCTTGCAGATGGAAGACAACCTGCAGACGCATACTATTCCAACGGACCGCCGCGCCCTGGGACGCCTGGCGATTTTGATGGGTTTTCCGTCACCGAAGGAGTTCGAAATAGCACGTCAGATTCACACCAATAACGTCCGCAGGATTTTCGACCGATTGCTTAAAGCGGAAGCGCCTGAAGATAAGACTGGGCCGCTGTTTCCACGGGAATTTGAAGGGGCCGAAGTCCAATGGAAGAAATGGCTCGAGGATCATTGTTTCAGAGACTTGGATAAAGCGTTGCGGATGCTGCGCGAGTTTGTTGAAGGTCCCGGGTATGTGCATGTTTCGCCTCGTACGCGGGATCTGGCCTGCCAGCTCTTGCCGAGGCTATTCGCGCTTTGCCCTCGGAGGACGCCCGAACTCGGGAATCCGAAACCAGTGCGAGGTCCAAAGGCCAGAATCCGGGTTGCGAACGTGGCATCGGAAAGTTGCGCCGTGCCCGGCAAGGCAGCCGGCGACAAACTGCCCGGAACGACCAGCAGGCAGGACGGAACACAGGCGCCACTTTCGGATCCGGATCGGGTAGTGACGCGACTGGATAGCTTTATCAGCGCCTACGGGGCACGGGCGACGTTGTTCGAGTTGTGGAACAGCAACCCGGCCATTTTTGAGCTGCTAGTCCTATTGTTTGATCGCTCGGAATTTCTGGCAGAAATGGCGATTCGGACGCCGGACCTGGTGGATGAATTGGTAACCAGCGGCCGGCTGCGACAGCGGAAGCCGGCGGAGGAGACCTTGCGGGATTTGCGGCACGGTCTGGAGGACGAAGACCAGCACGTGTGGTTACGGCGTTATCACCAGGCCGAACTGATGCGTATCGGCCTGCGGGACATCCTGGGTCTGGCAGACTTCGAACAATATCTTACTGAGCTTTCCGGACTGGCCGACGCTTGCCTGCAGTACGCACTGGAAGTCGTCATGCGCAAACACAAGCTCAAATCCCCGCCTTTTGTGATTATCGGCCTCGGCAAGCTTGGCGGAGCGGAAATTGACTACGGCTCCGACCTCGACATCATTTTTGTTACAGGTTCCAAGTCGAAAAACCTGCTGCGGCTGGCGGGTCTGGCCCTGGAAGTGATGGATTTGGTCGCCAGCCGAACGGAGCAGGGCCTGGTCTTCCACGCGGACGCGCGGCTGCGACCTGACGGCGAAAAGGGGATGCTGGTTAATACGTTGAGGGCTTACGAGGAATACTACCGGCAGCGCAGTCAGCTCTGGGAGATTCAATCCCTCAGCCGCACGCGGCCAGTCGCGGGGGACCTAAGGCTGGGCGCTGAATTCCAAAGCCTGGCGGCGAGGCTGACGAACTTCAAACACCCGAGCCTGCCGCTTGTGGCGTACGCTCCGGACTGGAAAGGGAGGATTCACCAGATGCGGATGCGCATCGAAAGGGAACGGACCCCGCCGGGAAAGGATGACCTGGCTATCAAGACCGGCGCCGGCGGTTTGATGGACGCGGAGTTCATCGCCCAAATCTTATGCCTGCAAAATGGGTGGCAGGAGGCGAACACGCTGCGGGCGCTGGAGCGCGCAGCCCCGGCTGGAGAATTACCCGACGCGGGTAAACTGATCGAGAACTACCGCCATCTTCGGCGTGTGGAAAGCATCTTGCGGCGATGGAGTTACGAAGGCGAAATCGTTCTGCCTGACGATCCAGCGCCGTATTATCGCGTCTCGGTTCGGTGCGGGTTTGCCACGGCCGAGGCGTTTCGCGAAGCAATGGCGGGTTGGCGTCGCGCGATTCGGGAGGTCTATTTGAAGGTGTTTAATCACCAGGCGGCCATAAGCAGAGTTGCGCCGCCCGAAAGCAGCGGGCGAGGCGCTCGCGCTAGATCGTCCCGCGCTGGCGGTTGACTTCGTAGAGGAACACCGCCGCCGCGCTGCCGACGTTTAACGAGTCCACGGCTGGCGGCATC
>JBAXTC010000339.1:0-7933 GCA_037130375.1 Verrucomicrobiota bacterium
ACCGACGGAGCGGAGCACCCGAAAGGCTCCGCCGGTGGGTGGCGGCTGCTCGGCTGGAAGCAATCCAAGCTGGTTCACGGCGCGCGCCAACTGGATATCACGGTTCAGCGCGATGCCCTCCAGGTCGCGAAGAGCTATGTGCTTTACCCCGGTTCCAGCATTGTGCGCGAGTGGGTCACGTTCAAGAACGCCGGCACCGTTCCCCTTCCCCTTCCCGATCCGTGTTTTCTCAATCTTACCGTCCAGCCGGGTGCCGTGCAGCCTCCTGATTTCTCCTGGATGTCCGGTGGCGAAAACAACCCTGGATCCTGGAATCTCAAGACTGAGTCACTGAATCCGACGAAGCCGCGGAAGTTTGATTCCTACGAACCGTTTCCCGCCGAAATGGCCAGCGCGCAGCAGTTCCTCGGTGACGGCATTGACGCCAAGGTTTTGCTAAACGGCCAACAAGTCTGGCCCGCCACCAACTGGCAGTACGTTGCCAATGCGACGGTTCGCGTACCGTTCGAGTTCAACGCCGAGGTGCAGCCCGGAGACAAGCTCGTCTTTCTCGTCAATATGCACGGGAACATCGGCTATGACACCACGGCATTTGATCCGACGATCGCCTACGCCGACGGCGAGGCGCATACCGCCTCCAAGGAGTTCAGCGAAGAACAAGGCAAGAAAGGCTGGCGCTACCAGTGTCTTGAAGGCGGCAAGTTCATTGACCTCGTCTATTATCCCACCCCGAAGCAATGGCGTAAGGAGAAGGACAACGCCACCGGCACGCCGTTCATCGGCGTCGGCGACCAGCATCCCGACAGCGGGCAGGATGCGGCTCGCGTGTGGACGGCTCCGAAGGCGGGCTGGGTGCGGGTCAGCGGTTCGATCTGTAATACGGGGAACGGCGTGGGGAGTAACACCAGCTACGGTTTCCGGCCGGGGAGTTCGAGTTACGCCCCGTGGTATGCGCTTTACGCCAAGGAGACGAAGCAGGGGCTTTTCATTGGCTGGGATTATTTCGGGCACTGGACCTCATCATTCGCGCTCAACCCGGAAGGCGGCGTAACGGCTCGCCTCAAGGTGGCCGGCCAGAAGCACGCGCTCGCTCCGGGCGAATCGCTTACTACCCCGAAGGCTTTTGTCGGCCTCTACCATGATGATCTCGACAACGCCGGCAATGAATGTCTCGACTGGCAGTATCGCTACCTCTGGGATTACACCCGGGACGGCTGGTTCCCGGCCATCCGCATGTTGGGCTACTGGATGAACGGCACCGCCTGGGGTCAACCCGGCGCTGCCTGGACTGGTGGCGGCCCGGATTACCAGAGCACGTTCCGCAAAGTCTTCCGCGTCGCCGACCTGATGCGCTATGTCGGTGCGGACGTTTATCACCGGGACTGGGGCTGGTGGGACCGGGCGGGGGATTGGAACGGCCCGGACTTCCGCACGACCATCAACTACCTCCGCAAACAGGACATGGGCCAGCTCATCTACGCCTTCCTTTACACCGTGGACAAACAATCGCGCGTCGCTCAGGAACATCCAGACTGGCTGTTAGGCGAAACGCTGGATATGTCCCGGCCGGAAGTGGTCGCCTTCATGGGGGGTCAGCTCGATGCGTTTGTGCAGCGCTGGGGCGATTTTGAATGGCGCAACGACAGCTTTTTCACCGCCGCCCGCGCCGGCGATGATACGCCGATGCTGCGCCAGGACGAGGGCCTGCGCCAGGTAATCCGCGGATTCCTCGACAAACATCCGCGTTGCGCGTTTCAAGCCGTCAACGGCGGAGGCAATTACGGCGGCTACGACTACACCCGTTACGCTTCCGCCTTTTCTTTCAGCGACGGCGCGGTCGGCATTCTCAGGAACTACTACGCGTCGCTGCTCTTTCCGCCCGACAAAACCAGCGACATACCGGATGTCTGGAATCCGAACGAATACGACAAGGCCAAATGGCGCGGGCTTTTGTGTATCAACTTCGATATGACCGGCGATACGTGGGATGCAGCCAAACTCGAGGGCCTGCGCGAACTCGTCGATATCTACCACTATCTCCATAACCAGGGTGTCGTTGGTCGATGGGTGAAGGTCTATCGTCCCATCATCCAGGGCGACGATGCCACGATGTATTTTCAACGCCTGAGCGGCGACCGCAAGAGAGGGGTGATCATCCCCAAACACCAGGCGCCGGGGCCGGTTACAATCAAGCCGAAAGGACTCCTGCCCACAAAAGACTATCGCGTTTCGTTTCACGAATCCGCACGCTCCGAAACACGGACCGGGTCGAGCTTGATGGAACAAGGGATCATGCTGGAAAAAATGGCGGCCGGGGAACTCATCTATCTCAACCTTCCGTTTCACCCCGGCAGCAAACTGGATCGCCAATCTCCCAAGCCCCCTCGGACCGTCGCGCAGCAGCGCGGCGAGAACATGGGTTATCCGGGTGTTGAATTGACTTGGAAACCCGGCTCGGACAATAACTGGGTCTCCTATTACGAGGTGTTCCGCAACGGAACCGCGCTGGATAAAGTGGCCAAGGGCGCATTCTATTTCGATCACTCGGCTGGGGCCGACCCAGCCGCTCGTTACGAAATTCAGACCGTCGATGGCGCGGGCAATGTCTCGGCGAAAATCACGGCTCACGGCTCTGCCGGACGCCCAGCCCGCATTTTCGACGATGCTCCCGAATGTGGCATACGGTACAGCGGCCAATGGGAGCACCAAACCGGACTGTTGCCCGCTCATGCCCGGACCCTGTCGGTTTCCGGCCAGAAAGGCGCCACCGCCGAATTGCGGTTCGAGGGCACGCAAGTCCTTTTATTCGTCCGCCTCAGCGCGAGCGGCGGCAAAGCGAGCATTACCGTTGACAACGGCACACCTGAAGTGATCGATACCTATTCCGCCGACGAGATTTTTGGCGTCTGCGCTTACGTCCGAAAACTTAAGGGCGGGTCCGGTCTGCACACGCTTCGCATCGAGATTCTTGGCGAACATAACCCGCGGGCAAAGGACAGCCTGGTGCATCTCGATGGCGTGAGGATGGAAGCCGAATAGGTATTACAAGGCATAAGCGTATATCCCTTTTCAGCAACTTGATTCGCAGCGACACGTGAGACAAATCCATTCAGCGCTCCAGCCGACTCTCTTGCTTGCAGTTGCCGCGATGCTGCTGACCAGTCTAACCTGGGCCGGCACTTCAACCAACGGAGCTCCGTCACTGCTTGGCTCTGAACCCGGTGATTTGCGCCTCTGCAACGACGATGTTGGCATGATCCTCTGGGGGCCAGATTCCGCGCCCACACTCAGCCTCGGGAAAAGCGATGTCTGGGACCGTCGCAAGCCGCAGCCGTCAGAACCGATTCTGACCCTGGCCCAGATGACCGCTATGGCAAATGCAGGTGATCGCCGGATCCTTAATGGCGCAGCCTACTATTCAGCCTATGACTCGCATGATTTCCCCTGCCCCAAGCCTGCTGGTCAGGCGATCTTTCGTCTGCCTTTCCTCGGAACGACGGGAACGCTCGCGCTTAAACGCGAACCTAATCAATCGGGGTTGACCGCCATAGCCAACGGCAAGAAGCTGGAGCTGCGAATCTTCGTGAGTGCGGTGCGAAACCTGATCGTCGTCAGCGGCGAAGGGACGGGGCTCGAAGACGGGGATCTGGAGGTGCGGTTATATCGGCACCAGGACACGATTGTGCCCGGAGGCAAGCTGCATCCGACCCTTGCTGGCAAGAATTCGCCCAAGGATTTTGAACCACTCCCGATGCCGACAGCCGGTGCCAGCAACAATATCCTCTGGGTCGCGCAGGATTTTGGTCGGGATCCCACTTTCCCAAACGGCTTTACGACGGTAATCGCTGCGCGGGTGGTCGGGGCGTCAATGATTTCGGAGATAGCCCAGGGCAAGAGCGGGCTTGGCACGCCCATGATTGCGCCAAAGGAAGGTCGCCTGAGTCACGGCTTGACCAAGCGATTCACGCCCATCAACCAGGCGCCCGGCGCAGCGGCGACCGGACGCCTGGGGAAAATCACAGGTCGGTTCCAACTCTATATCGCCGTGGTCACCACTCAGGATGATCCCGACCCGCTCAGGAGGGCGCAACTGGACCTGTCCGCCGCAATTCGTCTGGGGGAAGAGGCGTTGCGCGCTGAGCACGAGCAACAGTTGGCCAGGTACGAGGCACAGCCGCGTGCCCGGGCCTGGTCGGCCGATGGCTCGTTGAAGCTCGATGCTCCCTGGGGCGGGCTGCCCTACAAGCGACGACCATTCGGGTATTACGGCGACGTTGCGCTGTGCTCCGTTGATACCACCAGGTTTTGTTTCCAGGACTCCTCGATGTGGCACGCCGATTTCCATTTTAACGAGGTGAACGCCACGGGACTCTGTATGCAGCGGCAATTTGATTTGCTGGACTCTTACTTTGTCATGATACGGGCGTTGCTGCCGATGGCGCAGGTCAATGCCCGCCAGGTGTACGGGTGTGCCGGAGCGATGTACCCGCTGATTCACTATCCGCTCAAAGCGAGCACGATCATCCACTCGCACATCACCTGGGAGCAGAGCATGGAGATCACGGCGCTACTGGCCAAACCGTTCTGGCTCCGGTTCCGCTTCACGTGGGACGAGGAGTTTCTACGGAGCACCGCCTACCCGGTTTTACGCGAAGGCGCACGGTTTTATGCGACGTTCCTGAAACCGGGGGCCGATGGCCTTTACCACGTGGTCCCGACGGTCTCTCCGGAGCATCGTGGCATCACGAAGAACCTGGAGTTCAACCGAGACAGCCAATCCAGCATCACTCTAATTCGATACCATCTCCGAGCCGCGGCAGAGGCCGCCGAGTTGCTCAGCATTGACAGGCAGGAGCGTCGTCGATGGCTGGAAATCGCCAACCACCTGCCGCCCTACCCTACGGTTGAGTCTCCCGAAGGGCCGATCTTCATCGACGTCGCCGGCGCCAAACCGATCGAATACAACATCCCCGTGCCTTTGTCGGCCATCTTCTGGGGTGACGACATTGGCCTCGATTCCCCGCCGGAGACAATCGAACTGGCAAAGCGGACGCTGCGATTGATCAACGTCTGGGAACCCCACCGCGGATATCTTGGCCCTTGCCGAAAGCGGCTGGGGATGTTCCTGGCCGCCGACGGCTTATCCCTGGAAAATGTGCTGCAGTCTCATACCGGGACAATCCACTTGTTCCCTGCGGTGCCTGATGCTTTCGAAGGCGGCTTCGAGAACCTCGGCGCACAGGGCGCGTTCGTAATCGCAGGCGAGCGCCTGAGAACCGGCGTGGGGTCGGTTCGCGTCACCTCTCTCGCGGGAAATCGCTGCGCGATAGCCAACCCGTGGCCAGCGAAGAAGGTGCAGGTCGTAGATCTCGATGAACGCCGCCCGATCGCCACCACATCCACCAACGATGTCATCCATTTCAAAACGAAGCGCCAGCACCAATACAAGATTACAGAGCCGTCTTGAAATCCCCCCGGCTGCAAAATGGACTGACTTGTTTTCTGATCTGAGTTGTTCTCAGCGAGATGGGGCTGCAGAATGATGTGTTTGAAGGCGGGGCGTTCCGGATCGTAATTGATGCCGGCGAGAGCCTGGTAGAACCATGCGCCGAGGTTGCCTGCAAGAATCAACTGGCTTTCACCGTTCATTCCGGGATCGCGTGTGTCCTGGTCCCATCGCTCCCAAACCGAAGTGCCGCCTTTGGCGACCATATAGCCCCAACTGGGGCGTGTGGTGCGGGTGGCGACCTGGAAGGCCGCTTCGGTTTGCCCACACTCCGTGAGCGTCTGCATGAACCATTGCATTCCGACCAGCCCTACCGAGAGATGACCTTGCTGTTCGACCAGAATGTTCTCGACCAAATTTGCAGGGCGGAGTGGCATCGTGAGGACGAACCGAATAGCCTTAATAACGCGATTACGAACAATTGTTCTTAGCCTACGGACAATTGTTCTTAGCCTACGAACAATTGTCCGTAGCTACCAACAATTCGAGACTTTGTGCCTGTTCAAACATGTTCAACCGGTCAGGAATTCTATAAGCGCGCCTATACGCGCCGCTTATAGCCTATACGCGGACGCTCATAGCCCGCGTTTAGAGCCAAATCTTTCTTACTCCTTGCTCCCAACTTCCCACTCCTCACTCCTGTTCTTGGGTTTCTCGTAAATTCGGCAGTTGAGTTAACCGCAAAGATCAGTCGCAAGCGCGGGCCAAGGGCATCTGGGGATATGACCAACGGAACTACTAGAAATGACCCAAGCTATGGGTTGACCCAATTTTTTCCCGACCCCTTTCCCTTTCCGCTCCCGCTCACCCGATCACAAGAGCTTTGAGAACTCATCTACGCTCAAATCGGTCTGGCGCAGGATAGCTCGTAAAGTGGCCCGGTCTATCTGCCGATGGTTGGGCACGACCGTCTGAGCGAACGGCGTGTCCCGACGCAGGATGATGTGGCTGCCGTGCTGCCGCCGAACGAAAAAGCCAATCTTTTGAAGCGCGCGAACCACCTCCGGGCCGGAAACCTGTGGGAGCCGGCTCACACCGCCACAACGAGCGCGTCAAAGTGTTCCGGGGGCACGGCCAACTTGTCGTCCTGGAGCGCAAGAATATATCCCTCGATCGCCTCGCGGATATTCACGATGGCCTGTTCACGGTTCTCGCCCTGAGAAACGCAACCCGGAAGACTGGGACACTCGGCCACCCAAAAACCGTCTTCGCCCGGATAAACAATTACTTGCCGCATACGCAAAAGCTAACGGCCCGCTTCGCGCAGGTCAAGGGCACTGGTGGCGCGAATAGGCGGCTCTGTTCTACGCCCGCCCGCCTGCCTGCAGAAGCCGCGAATCGGCCCACGCCCGCACTGCCTTAACACCAGAACTGAGCGACGCGGGGGCCCCAGCGCGTCCGCCTGGACGAAAACCGTCGCGACCAGCCCTGCGTTCGATTTCCTGAAGGATGCCGCCGAGGACATTCTGGCGCCACCAACGGCAAATCCAACCCGGCCAAACCGACGTCGCGTTTCATGTGGCTGACACTTTTAGCGCCGGGTGCATCGTAAAGGATAGCCAATCGCTTGCCTGCTTGCACCACCGATGGCATGCCGATGCAGTCCGAACTCCAAGTGCAGTTTTGGCCATCCAGCACAATTGCCTTCTTGTTCGGATCCCAGTGGCGGGGTGGTGCCGACCGAGCCAACATAGAACATGTGCCATGCCTTGCCATCGAAGCAGACCCACGGTGAACTGGCCGTCCCGGCGTCGTTATCGCCCGGCTTTCCCAACTCGATAGCCGGTCCATGTTTGGTCCAATGGACAAGGTCTTTGCTGGTCGCCAAACAGGCGAGCCAGCCGGTGGGGCCAGCACCGTCATAATGGAGGTAATAAGTCCCCCGGTGCCGGAAGACAATCGCCTCGCGGGCGCCTAATTCGTCGCACTGGGCCGGGCCATCGCCGTGCAGGAGCACGCGGCCTTGATCCGTCGCGTTCAATCGGTACTGGGCGGCCGGCCAACCGTCGGGGTAACGCGTCATTGGAAGCGGCGTGGGGACAACTTGAGCAGCTTGAAGCAGCCCGCCGGAGACCGCGGCGCCGAAGGCGAGTGATAGGAGAAAGGAACGGTTTTTCATGGTATGCATTTAATGGAGCGAGGAAGAGAATTCGTAGTTGCCGGAACCCAGCTCGCAGACTGCGGCATGGTCGGCCATTCGCAGGAACCTAATCCCGGCGACCGACCATGCGGAGCGCCCGCCAACTCTGACCGATGCCCGGTCTGCCGTCGGCACAAAGACCGTCGCCGTGGTATTTGGCGGCACGGTGAAGTTCCATCGGAGTTCTTCACGTTCGATTTTCCAATCGCTGCGGATCAGGCCATAGAGAGACTTATGGGAAGCACGGACCCATTTCAGATCGCCCACCAGATGGGGCTGCAGAATGA
>JBAXTC010000034.1:0-21372 GCA_037130375.1 Verrucomicrobiota bacterium
CGCGCGCCACAAAAATGAGACTCCAGCCCTCCGTTTCGTTGAGGTCCACCGATTTCAGAAAATCTCCCGTCACACCATTGTCCTGCAGCCACTGGGCGCGGCCGACCAGAACCTTGGCGCCGTTGACCTCGGCTTTGACACCGCGCCCAGCGGTCTCAATGAACTGTTTAGGCTCGGGCAACGGCACGCCCGCTTCACCCGCCAGTTGCGCGAGTGCCTTGGCGGTCGGGTGGTTGCTGTATTTCTCAGCCGCCGCCGCGATGCGCAGTAGTTCGGCGGGAGTGACGCCGTTGAGCGGCGCCAGGCGGCTGACCGCCAGCTCGCCCGTCGTCAGGGTGCCGGTTTTATCGAAGACGAAGGCATTGATCTTCGCAGCCGTCTCGATGTCCGCGACGTTTTTGATGAGTATCCCCAGGCGCGCGGCGGCAGAAAGGGCGGCGACCATGGCGGTGGGTGTGGCCAGGATGAAGGCGCAGGGACAACTGAAGATGAGGACGGAAATCACGTTGTTGAGACCGTGTTCCTTACCGGTAAAAGCCCAGACCAGCGCGGCGATGACCAGCACCAAGGGCGTGTAAAAACCCATGTACTGATCTACGATCTTCATAATGGGCAGCTTCGTTTTCTCTGCCGCGAGAATCAGTTCCCGCACCCGCCCCAGCGTGGTATCGGTGCCCGCCCGGGTCACCTTGATTTCCAACACGCCAGTCAGATTCTGCGTCCCTGCAAACACTTCGTCGCCCGGCTTCTTATCCGCCGGCAGGGATTCACCGGTGATGGTAGCCTGGTTGACCGAGCCCTGGCCGCTTCGGATCACGCCGTCCGCCGCAACGTTGTCGCCGGGGCGGATGCGAATGATGTCGCCGATGGCCAGATCTTTGGCGGCGACTTCCTCCTCGCCATGCGGCGTGATGCGACGGGCTTTGGTAGGGGTGAGCTTGATGAGCGATTCGATGGAAGCGCGCGCTCCTTCCGCCGTTCGGGTTTCAATGATTTCGCCAATCAACATGAAAAAGGCAACGACTCCGGCCGTCTTGTAATCGCCGGACGCAAACGCAGCGAGCACGGCAATGGCTACCAGCTCGTTAATGCTCAGGACGCCGTTGCGGATATCCTTGATGGCGGTCCAGACAATGGGATAGCCCAAGGTAATGGCGCCGAGGAATGCGCTGACGCTGGCGACGGTCTGCCCTTGCTCGAAAAGCCAGTCCACAATAAACGCGTTGAGCACGAATACCACGCCGACCAGCGTCTGCCATAACCGCACAGGGGCGTGTTCATGGTCATGGCCGCAGGTTGCGCAAGACTCACCGTCCGCGTGCTCGTGCTCGTGTTGGCTCAAAAGGGAAGTAACTTGCATGTTTTTGTAATCACGGTTTCTGCTCTTCGGCCTTTTTGATCAGTTCACGATTCAACAATAGCCGCAATTCCTTGGGTTTGCCATCGAGACTCTCCGCCACGAAGATTTTGTCCTGAACATTGGTCAACACGCGACCGAGCGTTTCCGTCAGGCGCTGTTGCACGAAGAGGCTCGGCTGACGCTGGTATTGGGGCAAAATCTCCTGGAACCGATCTGCCTGGGCCGCCACGTCACTGACCAAGCGGGCGCGATCGGACTGGGCCAGGTTGATGCGCGATTCGGCGTCGGCGCTCGACCGGTTGGTGACCTGGTTCTCATAACTGCGGGCCTCATTGAGCACTTTGCCGCGCGTCTGTGCCGCATCGGTCACTCGATCGAAGGCCTCTTTTAACTGGCGAGGCCGGATGCTCTGAACCACACATTGCTCGACCGCGATTCCCAGTTCCTGCTGCTCCACCAACTGCATGACCCGCCGGCGAACCGCCACCTGGAATCCGGCCACGTCCAGCGTGAGGACGTCGTCCACCTTGAATTGCGAGGCGGTGCTGAGGAGGGCATTGTCGAGGGTGTTCTGCACGGCATTGGAGGCGTTCACGAAATTGAACACGTATCGGATTGGGTCGTTGATGCGGTACCTCAAGGTGGCGCGCGTGTGGAGGATGTTGTTGTCGGCGGTGAGGACGTACCCATCGACCGCCGGATTCATCGGAGTGCCGGCCGGAGCCGGAGGTTCGATGCCGGAGAGCCTTTCTGTCGGAGTTTGGGCATACCAACCCACGGCCGAGTCAACCTGCTGAATCCCGGTAATGTTAACCTTGACGCACTCGTCGATGGGATACGGGAATGACCAATGGAGCTTTCCTGGTCCGAGCAAGGCGTTCTCGCCTTCGCCCAACGGTTTGCCAAACCGGAGAATGATCGCCCGTTGAGAAGGCCCGACGGTGAAGAAACCGGAGGCGAAAAAGACGACGATCAGCACGATCATCACCACCCGGATAATCGCAAAACTGCTGCGCAGCGCCTCGGACAGAGCCTGCGAGCCGGCATCGACCGGCGTCTCAGCCGGCGCCGCCAGCCCGGGCGAATCGTCGTGTGAATGTGGGTGGTCGTTCATTTCAGTCTGGGTTTCTCAGCCGATCACGCGTGGGAGATGACGCATCAATTTCAACCTCGTTATTTATTCAGCAAATTGGTCGAGACACCACGGAACAAGTCAAAAGGCGGGGTGTTCTGGTCAAAAACCAGGATCGACCTTTCTTTGAGCGCGCCCTCCAGCGCGTTGAGGCGGAACAGGAAGCTGGCCAACTCCGGATTCTTCTGGAAGGCGGCGAGGGATTTGGCCGCCTCGGCTTCTCCCATCCCCTTGATCTGCGTGGCCTGCGCTTCGGCACTCGAAAGCATCTCCGCCGCCTTGCGATCTGCGTCGGAACGAATCTTCTGGGCCTCTGCCTCGCCTTCGTACTGCAATTGGTCCGCCAGAACTTTGCGCTCGGAGGTCATCCGATCGAATACCGATTGGCTGACGTTGGACGGGAGCTGGAGCTTTTTGAAGCCAAGGAATTCGATGCCCAAGCCGTAGTTATTGGCGCTGACCTGGGTCTGCAGCGTGGTCAGAATTTCGTTCTCGATGGCCAGGAAATTGGTCCCATTGCCAGTGGATGAGATGAAATCGGACAAGCGATGTTTGCCAATGACAGAGCTCTTGGCGTTGCCGAGCAACTGCTCCAGTTGGCGCTCGGCTTCGCCGATGGGATTGGCGCTGCCCACGAACTTCGGGAAGAAGGCCGTTGGATCGGTAATTCTCCAGCCAACATAAACGGTGGTGAGAAGATTGAAGCTGTCGCGGGTAAGCCCCTCGGTGAGCTTATCCTCAAAATTCTGGACGCGCTTATCCAGCGGCCAGACCTTTTGAATGGGCCAAGGCGCTTTCAAATAAGCCCCGGGCTGGGTGATGGGCCGCGTCGGGTTTCCGAAGGTGGTGACCACGGCGACCTCGGTGGTGCGCACCTGGAAGACAAACAGCCACAGGCCGAAGATGAAGATCAACAGGACGCCGATGACAAGAGTGAGTGGATTGCGTTTCATTGCTATGGTTTGTTTGGCTTGACGGTCAGATTGAGCATGCTCTCGGAGATTTTATCCTGGAGGTCGAATTGGATGACATCGTGGGTGTTAGTAACGAGCAAGACGTACTTGCGCGCGTTGGCGGTGGCGCGGACGAAGGTCTGCAAGTAGGCCCGCTGGGCATAGACCGAGGGGGCTGCCTCGAAAGCCGGAATTTGGTTGGTGAACAGCGCGGCCTGCGCGAGGGATCCTATCTCACGGGCGACGCGCTCAGCGGTGGCCTTATTGACGATGCTCACCGCTTGGGCACCGGCCAGCGCGTTAGTCCGGATGCCGTCTGCCCTGGCGGCCAGGATCTTGGCCTCCTTCAGTTGAATCGCGGCGACGACTTTTTCGTATTCGGCGGCAACCTTGACGGGCGGGTGAAGATCCTCCAAATCGACAGACACGATCTTCGCGCCCAGGCTGTGCCGGTTAGCGGCCGTCTGGATTTGATCCGTCAACACTTGGGCCATCTCCAGGCGGGTGTACGACATGATGTCGTTCATGTCGGCGCTGGCAAGGTAACGCACGACTTCGCGCGTCGCCAAATCCTGCAACAGGGCGGGGGAATCTTCGTTGTTATAGACCCAGGCAACCAGGTTGGTAATCTCGAACTGCACGGGAATGCTGACGGTCAACAGGCTCACCGGCGGGGTCCGCTTGCCGGCCGCCTGGTTGGTGGTGTGGAGAGATGTTTCCTCGCGGTTCGCCACCAGGAACTCGCTTTCCTCCTTCATGTGGGCGACGGTCCACAGCACAACCATCTCCTTTTCGCGGTTCGGATCGGGGGTAAAGCCAATATCGAAACTCTGAATCTGTTCCGTCGGGAAACGATAGACCTGGTCAATGGGCCAGGGCCATTTCAGGTGTGCTCCGGGGCCGAGCGGGGTCCGGCCTTCAACCGGCCGGCCAAAACGCTCGATCAGACCTTGCTCGCCCGCGTTGATGAAGACCACACAGGTCGATAGCGACAGCGCGGCCAGTTGCAACAACAGGAGCCACCCAAGGGCTTTTTCAAAAAAACGATAGAACCAAGTTTCAGAGACCTCGAACCCGAACTGGTAATCCAGGGCCTGCGCCGCCGTGGTAATCAGTCCCTCCGGCTGCCCGAGCAGCCCGACCAGCCGGCTCTCGTATAACGGCCGCTCGACCTTGCCCTTGACCCGCGGCCGATAGATTTCCAGGAGCAGTTGGATGAACGTCTCGACGCCGACTAACGCCAGCAGGCCGCATAAAACGTGGGCGACGTAAAAGTCCACTCTGGGATAGCCGGCTTCCACGCCAACGATGCCCAACGCCACAAACGCACAAAGATAAGCGCCCAGCAACAGATAGCTCGCGCCTGGCCGCAACAACCGGTGGTCTTCCAACCGCGCAATCGTCGCGGAAAACTTGCCGAGCAGGAACAGCACCAACGCAAGCAACGCAAACAACGCCAAAACCACCGTCGGCTGATTCAGCTCGACCTCCGTTGTGGTCTTCGCCAGCCAGCGCCACAGCAAATAGGCTCCGCTCCATTGTGCCAGGCACAAGATCGCGGTGAACGCCGGGACGAAGAAACGCTCGAATTGCTCGCGCGACCGTTGCGCCGGGAAGGCTTCCGCGTCCTTGGCCTCGAAGAGCGCCGAGCCGCCGCGCGTCTTGGCCAGCTCCTCCATCTCGAGCTTTTCAAGGCGCTCGCGGTCCTCCAGCCGCATCTGGAACCAGCTCACCACGGCGACCAGGATGCCCAGCCCAAGGAAGACAACGCTCACCATCCCGGCCAGCGAGTTCGCGAACCGCGCCACCGCAAAGCCCGCCATCCCCACCGCCAGCAACACCAGCAGGTTGGTCAGCCCGTTCTTTTGTATGCTTCGTTCCATTTGACTTTGTAGGCTTGTTTAGCTTACTAACCCATTTAACCCAAGAAACTCAATTAACTCAACTCCCGATCCTCAAATAACATGACCGCCACCGCCAACGCCGCACCCACATACCCCACGACGTACGCAAACGCCAAACCCACATAACCCCAGTGAAACGCGCTCTTGTCGGTGTCCAGCGCGTCGGCGACCCAAAAAAGTTGCCAGTTTGGCGTCACGGTGTAAAGCATGACCGCCCACCAGGCCCCCCCCATCCCCGCCTGCTTCAAGCGGGCCTTGTCCGCCGGGCTGATGGTTTCCCGCTCGACGATGTCCACCTTGCCGTCGCGGTTCAGGTCGTGCTTTTCGACGATTCCCTTCAGCAAACTCTTTTGGGCGTAGGACCATCGCGAGCTGCTAATCTCCTCCCCCAAGTCGCGCTGCCAGACCGGGTAGGCCCGTTGGCCGAAAATGTAATCTGACATGATGCCGACCAGAAAGAGCGCCGAGCAGATCGCCAGGGTCGGAATCATATCGAAGCGGGTCGAGCACGCCAGCGCCAGGGCCGCCAGTATCCAAAGCGCGAACAGAATCAGCACAGACGCCGGAATCAGCCGCCAGTCCACCCCCGTGGCAAATGCCTGCGGCTCGCCCGCCTTGGTGTAAAAATTGATCACTACAAACGCGATGGTCGCCATGATCATCAGACTGAAGACGGTATCGGACACAAACTGTCGGCGGAGGAAGAAGTTGCTGAAGCCGCCGAGCAGATAAGCAATGACCACCGCCAGCACAAATAGCCCCAGCGCGAACAAATCAGTCGAACCATACGCATCGAAGGCCATCCGGCTGGCGAGCAGCGCGGCGACCAGGTTCACATAAGTCAGCACCGCCAGCGCGACGACCAAGCCGGCGAATTTTGCCACCAGAAATTGAGCGCGCCCAACCGGTTTGGATAGCACCGCCAGCGCCGTCCCCGTGCGAATCTCCCGCGCCAGCGAGGCCGAGGCGCTCAACACCGCTCCGAACAGGCCCGCCAGCAGCATGACGGCCAGCGTGCTGTTCTTCACCAGCTTGGGCTCGTCACCAAATGCAAAATAGAACGGCGTCGCCAAAAAAATCTCGAACGCAGCCGAGCTGGTCATTAGCAGCAGAAATATCGGCTGCCGGACCAGTTCCATAAAAGCGTTCGTGGCGATTGTAATGAACTGTCGCATCTATTCAGTCTGTATCATCAGGGTATGGACCGGGCGCTTAAATGCAACCGTAATTCCACACGAGGCACCCACCATACCGCACCGGCCGTTGGTTTGGAAGTGAGCGTCTGGGGGCACACCCGCTGGCAACCTGAGACCCGAGTGCCCCACCAGCAACTCATCGGGCAGCGTCAGCCGGCGTAACAATGATGTATTCCTGGTCGAAGCGTTCGCGCACGGTTCGGGGTGTTTGAGCGCCGGGTGCCTGGGTGTCCGGCTGCGGAATCACCGCCAGGTGGATGGCCTGCCGCTCAAAAAGCTCTTTGTAGCCCGGACGGAATGATGAAATCACGACGACCTTGGCACCGGACTTTTTCAGCGTCTCAAGCTCCGAATCGATCAATTGAGGGAAACCAAAGAACAACACCACGGCGGAAATGTTCGGATGAGCCTGCAAAGCTTTGAGGAACAGGTCGGGCGGCGCGCCCCCGCCGGTCGCCATCATCATCATTGGATTCACCGGGATCCTCTCGATCACGGCACCCATCCCCGATCGCTTCTTGAGGGTTGCCTGGAAAGCCTTGAGCTCCGCCTCGACAGATGGATTCTTGTTCGGGCCGGTGTTCCGGACGATGAGGAGAACCTGCCCCTTGTTTCCCACCAGTTTGGCGGTTTCCTCCGCTGTGACCACGCCCAGAACCTCGTAGGAATCGAGATTGACTTTGGGAGACCGATCCGCGAAGGCGAGATAGAGTGCAACTGCCGCGGCAGCTACTGCCAGGCTCCCAACGATGAAATTCTTAGTTCTCTTGTCCATGTCAGTTAGGAGCCAAAGGACCACATCCAACGTTCATCGTATCGCCCGTTGCCGCCCAGCCACTCGAGGCCGGTGGCTCCCAGATTGCCGGGAAAATACTGCAACCCGATCTTGCTGGCTTTGAGCGCCTCGGCATGTCCATCGGCAAACCCGCCATTGCATCGCTGGTTGTGGCGGTTGAAGGGGCGCTGCGGATCATCCTGAAACCAAGGCTGATTGCTCGGGGCGCGCCAATAAAGCGCCTGCTGATTGGGCACATCGATCCAGTTGTCCGGATTCTTTTCGGTCGGATTGGAGATCAAACCAGAGTCCGCAAAGGGCATCTTTCTAACCGGGCTCTTAAGCGCGCCGAGCTTGGGCCGCCAGGATGTTGCCCACGAGCTGAGCTCCGGATGACTCATAGCGATGCCGTATCCGCCAGGCCCCCCCGCCCCAAACGCGGCGCTGGCCCTTACGGTCGGGCAAATAATAACGTTTGTTCCCGATAGGTAAGGCCGCAGCAGATCCGGCCACCACGTCACCTCGCCTGGGTAGAGCGCCCCGGGCGGCGCGGTCTGATAAAGATAGAGCGTAACCACGTCGTCTTTGTTGTCGCTGGGATACAGGCTGTAACTCAAAGCCGCCTGGTGGAGGTTGCTGATGCATTGGATGGCTTGGGCCTTGGACTTTGCTCGAGCCAGAGCAGGCAAGAGCAGGCTCGCCAGGATGGCGATAATGGCAATTACCACCAGCAGCTCGATCAGGGTAAACCCAGGCGGACGGCCTGGCTGGAAGCCCCGCCTCGAATTATACATAGTGTGCAATTTCATAGTCCGTTTCCTCAACTACGCTTATCATTCGGTAACCGCCCCTCTCGCCAGCACGCCCCTGTCAACGACTTCAGGAAACAAATTCGACACGGTACAGCCGCCTTGCGATCCGAGCGGAACGGCTTTCGATTCGCATTCCATAAGCTCATTTGTTTGCACTTTACGCTTCTCTGGCAATAGGCGCAACGTCTAATTGAGCCGAACCGCGATTCAGGCAGGGTGGATTCAAAAAACCGTAGCCGCCGACGGCAGTCGGCGCACTTTTGCTTGGCAAGACTCGCGGGGTCGTGTAGAGTCAACTTGTTCTTTGAAACCGATGGACCGTTTGTCCATCTGGATCACAGCCAAACGTTCGGGAACCCCGTGAGAATCGGGGACGGTTGCGCCACTGTAACGGGCTACAAACTCCCATAGCCACTGGTTTCTTAAGAGACCGGGAAGGCGGGAGCGAGGTTTCATGCCCGAAGTCAGGATATCGGTTTGGTTGTGCTCGTCGTGGCTCTCAAGGGAACAGGCGGGACGCCTGTTATTGGGGCCGACTTCTCCGTCAAAGAGAAGGATGGGGCCAGTCCGGCGCGCGAATGCGCGCTCGGATTCGTTGAATGCCTTCGTTCTCCGTTTTGCCGGGGTCTGAAGGTTTTTTGTTTTCAGGCCCCAAGCTGGTCTCTCAATTGTTAACCCGCTCCGCGAAGCTCGCAGAGCATTTGGAAGATCAGTAGATGAAGAAAAGATTGTTTGTTTCGCTGGCCGCGGCCGGCTTGTTTGTCGTTTTATCGACTGTACGCGCCGCCACCATCACCGAGGATTTCTCCACCAATCCATTGTCAAGGGGCTGGCAAGTGTTTGGCGACACAAGTTTGTTCAGATGGAATGAATCCAACCAGAATCTTGATGTCACTTGGGATTCGACCCACTCGAACAGTTACTTCTGCCATCCGCTCAACGTCACCCTGACGCGTTACGATGATTTTACTTTGGAATTCGACCTGCGCCTGAGCGACATCGCCAGCGGGGTCGAGCCGGGCAAGACCGGGCCATTGCAAATCGGGACCGGGCTCCTGAACCTCGCGGCGGCGACCAGCACCAACTTCATGCGCGGCGCTTGGGGCGCTGCCCCCAACATGGCGGAATTCGCTTATTACACTTCGGGTTACTACGACTATGGTGGTTTCATTTACCCTTCCCCAGCCAGCACGGTGCCATCGTTCATTCCCGGAACCGAACCCCACCACTATGCCCCGGTCTTCGTAAGCGTATTTGAAACCGAGTTGCCGCCCAACCAGACGGTACACGTCCAGTTGGCCTATAGCGGCGGCGCTCAAACCGCCGTTCTTTCTGTGACCGCCAACGGCTTGCCGCTGGGCCAGCTTGCGCCGCTGGTGTTGAGCGACGCCGCCAACAGCCAGTTCAGTCCCACAGACACCTTTCGCGTGGACACGGTTTCCATCAGCAGCTACAGCAGCGCTGGCGATGATTATGATTCGGTTCTCGCCCACGGTAGCGTGGATAACCTGACGGTCATCACCCAACTTCAGCCCATTACCCGACTGACGGGCGGACCGGCCACCAACGGCCTTTGGCAGGCGCAGTTCTTCGCCCACAGCAACTGGCGCTACTCACTCGAATGTTCGTCGGACCTTGACCAGTGGACGCGAGTCACCGATGTCGTCCCCGGAAGCGACGGTTTTATGACCTTGCAGGATGCCACCCTGCCTTCCGGCAGGGCCTTTTACCGGGTGCATGCTCAGCCATGAAACGCGCCGCCTGGCGAGTTGCTCACCGCGCCTTCACGCTCGTCGAGCTGCTGGTCGTCATCGCCATTATTGCCATCCTGGCGGCGATGCTGCTGCCAGCCTTGGCCCGGAGCAAGGCATTCGCCTGGCGGGCGGACTGCTCCAGCAACTTGCGCCAGCTCGGGATCGCCTCCCTCTTGTATTGGGACGACAACGGCGGCCGTTGTTTCCAGTGGTATTATCGAGCGACGAACAACGGGCAGCTCTATTGGTTCGGCTGGCTGGGCAATGGAGCGGAAGGCCAGCGCCCGCTGGATCTGACCGCCGGCGTGCTCTATCCCTACCTCGCCGGCAGCAAGGTGCGGCTTTGCCCAACGCTGAATTACGCGACGGCTCAGATCAAGTTGAAAGCCAATAGCGCGGTGTGCGGCTACGGCTACAACGTGTATTTGTCCGCGGCCGGAATGAACGGGAACCAGATCAAACGGCCGACTGGGAGCGCGCTGTTCGCCGACGCGGCACAAGTCAACGATTTTCAGTCGCCTGCCTCTCCGTCCAATCCCATGCTCGAAGAATGGTATTACGTCAGTTCGGCCACCAACTATTCCAGCAGATCTTACTATCCCAACGGCCATTTCCGGCATTCGCAAAAGGCGAACGTGATCTTTTGCGACGGTCATGCAGGCACAGAAATTATGACGCCCGGCTCGCGGGACCGAAAGCTGCCGAGCCAGTTCGTCGGCTGTTTGCGCCAGGAGATTCTGACCCTGCCATGAGCGCGGCTCGGATTGTCTCGCCCCCTCCGCGCCTCTGCTGAAGGGAAAAACTTGACGCGCCGGCATCAACTCTGCTTGCGCGAACCTCCCGCTGTAAGGATAATCGCCCTGCCGATGAACGTCGCCGCTAAAACCGAAACTGACCGCAAGGCCCTGAGCTTTGCGATGACTCTCTCGCTGACCATCGGCCTGCTCATGTTCGTGATGAAGGTGGGCGCCTACTGGCTGACCGGGTCGGCAGCCATCCTGAGCGACGCTGCGGAATCGGTCGTTCATGTGGCGGCCGTCATCTTTGCCGCCTACAGCCTCAAGCTGTCCTACAAGCCGGCGGATGATTCGCATCTTTACGGTCACGCGAAAATCTCCTTCTTTTCGGCTGGCTTCGAGGGGGCGATGATCATCCTCGCGGCGATCTACATCATCTACGAGTCCGTCCACAAATGGCGGACCGGACTGAGCATCGAGAATCTCGGTTTTGGCGTGGTGCTTACCGGGGCCGCGGCTGCCATCAACGGCGCGCTGGGGGCGTACCTGGTCTGGCTGGGTCGGCGCAAGAATTCGATCATCCTTGAAGCCAATGGCAAACATGTCCTGACCGATTGCTGGACGAGTATCGCCGTGCTGGTCGGGTTGGGCCTGGTAATGGTCACGAAGTGGCTGCCGTTTGATCCGATTTGCGGGATCATCATGGCGGGCAACATCCTCGTCTCTGGCACCGGGCTGATGAAGTCCTCCTTTGCGGGGTTGATGGACAAAGCCGACCCGGAGACACAGAAGAAGCTAACGGACATCCTCATTCGCGAGAGCCAGAACTACGGCCTGACGTACCACCATTTGCGCCACCGCAACCTTGGCGACGCCCATTGGGTGGAAGTGCATCTGGTATTCCCAGCAGGCTCGTCGCTCGCTGACGCGCATCGCGAGGCGACAAGGGTCGAGCAGCTCATCCAGAACTCACTGCAGCCACGCGCCTATGTGACAACCCATCTGGAGAGCGCTTCGGACCACGACGAATTGCATCCGGACGAACGGGTGGAAAACTCCGGGCCGGGCCATAAGAATAAAACCCCCGATCGCTCATAGCTTGCAGCGAGTCGCGGCGCGAGTGGTTCAGATCAAAACGCGCTCGCGGATAACTCTCCGTCCATGAATTCTTCATGTCAATCCGCGATCCGTCCATTCCCAGAGAGGCAAGGCGCAGAGTATCGTTGCCATTGATGACGCATAAAGCAGACACGGTTAACTTGCCTTCCGCGAACCCAACACCCGAGTCCCGCACCTTAAACCTGCGGACAACTCCAACTTCAGCCTTTGGCTCCCGGCACCTTGCCATCACCAACCCCGCCGAGCTGCGCTTCGGCGTGGCACCCAAACCATTGGTCACCCGCCGCGGACTGAACATCGGCGGCGGGCTGGTTTATCCGGAGATCAATTTCACCCTGCCGCCCATGTTCGTGAACGAGAGCACGATGCCGGATGTGCGGATGCAGTATCAGCAGATCATCACCGGCGTTTTGCATCGGGCCGTGGAACTGGAGGCCCCCGGTTTGGTGGTCGAGTTCGAGACGCTGCCGCCCATGACAGAGAACCCGGCCTGGGGCATCGAGTTGACCCGCATCCTGCTGGATGCAATGGCCGCGGCTCACGCGAAGCACGGTCTCAAGAGCGTCCTGCGCATCACCCCCAACGACACGCGCGAGATGGTGCGCCCGCCGCGCATGAGAAGCGGCCCGCTCTACGAAGCCATGCTGACAACGTTCGAGGGCTGCGCCGCCGCCGGCGCCGAGCTGCTCAGCATCGAATCGGTCGGCGGCAAGGAAGTTCATGACGAGGCGCTCATGATGGGCGACCTGCGCGGCGTCATCTTCGGGCTATGCGTGCTCGGCGTGCGAGACATGCGCTTTCTCTGGACCCAGTTAAACCTCATCGCCCAAAAGCACGGTGTCCATTGCGCCGGGGACACCGCGTGCGGATTTGGCAACACCGCGATGGTGCTGGCCGAGCAGAAGATGATCCCGCGCGTCTTTGCCGCTGTGGTCCGGGCGGTTTCGGCGGTGCGCACGCTGGTCTGTTATCAATGCGGCGCTGTTGGACCGGGCAAGGATTGCGGCTACGAGAATCCCATCCTCAAGGCCATCACCGGCTTTCCCATGGCCATGGAAGGCAAGTCTGCCGCCTGCGCCCACCTCAGCCCGCTGGGCAACATCGCTGCCGCCACCTGCGACACCTGGAGCAACGAGTCGGTGCAGAACATCAAGCTGTTGGCCGGGATGGCTCCCACCTGCTACGTCGAACAATTGATCTATGACTGTCGCCTTATGAACGAGGCCCTGGCCGATGGCCCCGATGCCGCCCTGCTCTACCGCAAATGGATGGTCTCCTCCGACGCCTCGCGCGACCCTCAGGCCTACGTGTTGACACCCGACAGCTCCATCGCCATCGCGCAAGCCATCGTCAGCGCGCCCAGCGCCTACGACGCCGGCAAGGCCGCCGCCTTCACCGCCCTGCGGCTCCTGCGTGAGGCCCATCGCGACGGTGCGCTGAAGATCATCCCACGCGAAGTCCCCTGGCTGGATCGGCTCCAGCAGACGGTCGAAGCTCTGCCTGCCAAAGAGTCGGAATTCATCGATGAGATGATGGCCGAGGTGGACACCACGAAGTTTGTCGCCGCCGATTACGAGATCGGCTAACGCCACGTTGGGCCGATTCGACCAACCCTCAGATGGAAACGGCCAGGCAAGCGCTAATTCACCACATTCTGGGGTTTGCCTCGCAGAAAGGCGCGCACGTTGTCAACAGCGATGTCCATCAGTCGCGAGCGGGCGGCGCGTGTGGCCCAGGAAATGTGCGGCGTGATGATACAGTTCTTCGCGCTCAGCAAAGGATTGCTCGCGGGGGGTGGTTCCGTTGCTAGAACGTCGAGGGCGGCGCCGGCGATGCCGCCGGAGTTCAAAGCGTCAGCCAGGGCTTGTTCGTCCACGAGCGGGCCGCGGCTGGTGTTGAGCAGCAACGCCGTCGGTTTCATCCCCGACAGCCGATCGGCATTGACCAGGTTGCGGGTTTCTGGTGTGAGCGGGCAGTGCAAGCTGACGATGTCGCTATCGCGGAAGAGGATTTCCAGATCGACGACCCGAACACAGGCCGGGGTGGATTTGACCAGAGGATCGTACGCGAGGACTTGCATGCCAAACGCCGCGGCCAGTTCAGCCACCGCCCGCCCAATGCGGCCGAAACCGACGAGGCCCAAGGTGAGTCCATCCAGCTCAATCAACGGCGAGTCCCAATAACACCAGTCGGGGCTGCGGATCCACCGGCCCTCGCGCACCGTCTGGGCGTGGTGGCCGGCGTGCTGGGCGAGTTCGAGGAGCAGCGCAAAGGTCATTTGCGCGACCGATCTCGTGCCGTACGTGGGCACGTTGGTGACCAGAATGCCGCGCGCCCGGGCGGCGGCGAGGTCCACGATGTTCGTGCCCGTGGCCAGCACGCCGACGTATTTAAGGCGGGGCAGATCTTGGATGGCGGCGCCGCTCAGCTCGGTCTTATTGGTCAGCAGAACTTCGGCGGGTGCGGCACGGGCCAGGAGATCGGCGGGCTGAGTGCGATCGTAAATAGCGCAGGGGCCAAGCGCCTCCAACTCCTTCCAGCTCAGATCGCCCGGGTTTAACGCAAATCCATCCAGTACAGTAATGTTCATAGTTCGTACACTGCGCTGCGCAATCGGGATGTCCTGCTGCGCATGTTGTCTGTCCAATAATCAGACACTTGGTCTCGTCTGCATTTGCGAGTGGCGAGTGATCTCGGTGGGACTCTCCAAGATCGGTAATCCGTTGATGTTCATGCCCTTCTGGGCGCGCAGGAAGACAATGCGTTTGTAACCTACTCCCTTTAGCATCGTCATCCAATCTCGCTTCACAGTATCTGATGCGTTGAATTGAAGGAGGATAACTACGGCCAACTCTCGTTTAGCTTGCTGTTTCGCCAGGTTCAACACGCTCCCCCTGTCGAAGCTCGTCAGAAACTGCCCTTCTGCTTGCATGGGCTTCAATACCCGGCTTATCTGGTCGGAGTAGTAGCGAACAACGATGTCGGCGCTGTTTTCTTCGCTAAACTTAGCCTCGTTAAGTGCGGTTGGGTTCGGTGTGGCGCAGGAAGTGAGCAGAATCATCCCCAAGACCAGAAATGATGCAGTTTTTGTCATGACGGTCAGCCTACTGCACTTTTGGTGCCATCGGCACTGGGACATTCCTGGGTGAGACCATTCTCTGCCTTGCCGAGATGAAGAGTGAAGTCCGAGCGGTGATGCAACGGGTTACAACGGCACCTTCATTATACTCGACAAATTCGCGGCACGGTTGGTACAATCTCGCCAGAGCGTGGAAAACAAATAGCTGGCAGCTTGCCCGCGTGGGTAAATGTGGAGCCGGTGAGTCAGGCATTTCAACGCCAAATCAGACACATAACGAACAAGTAACCAGACTCCATGAAGAAAGTCTATTACATCGGCGACTGGGCCGTGCAGCTTGGGCCCGTTTACGCGGAAACCTCCTTCAACCATGCCGCCAAAGGGCTGGACGTTATCAACTACGGCCATTGGTTACTTGGGGCAATTGAGTCCAGTGGCGAGTTTCAGGTCAAGAGTGTGCCGACCTGGGACTTCTATAACCTCGAGCCCGGCGGATATGAAAGAATCCTGGCGGAATACGATATCGTCATTTTCTCCGACGTCGAGGCCAAGAACTTTCAGTTGCACCCCTCGTTTTTCAACCGGAAGCTCTTTGGCACTCGCGTGCTGACGTTCCCCGACCGCACGAAGCTCACCGTGGATGCGGTCAGGGCTGGCACGCACGTCATGTTCCTGGGCGGCTGGCTGAGTTTCAACGGCGAGCTGGGCAAGGGTGGCTGGGGACGCACCCCATTGCGCGAGATTCTGCCGGTCCGGTGTTTCGACTACGAAGATCTGCGCGAAAGCACCGAAGGATTCCAGGCCGAACCGGTCGTGAAAGGCCATCCCATCCTCAAAGGATTGAGACTGTCTGCTATGCCCCCGGTATTGGGCTACAACCGCGTGTTGCCGCGCGACAACTGCCCGATCATCGCGCGTTGGAAGCACGAAGGTGACCCTGCCATCGCGGTGGGCCAGTTCGGCAAAGGCCGTGTTCTCGCCTACACCTCTGACCCTGCCCCGCACTGGGGCTGTAACTTCGTGTTCTGGAAGCAGTATTCCCGGCTCTGGGTCAACGCCTGTCGTTGGCTCGTGTCCGCTTAGAGCTATATCCGCCTGTTATCAAAATTAGCAAATGATTAGAATTCACATCCGCGCCATTCCAATATTCTCGGCGATTGCAATCCTTGCCACCTTCGGTTGCCTCATCGCTCGGAGTGCCGAGCCTGTGCAAGCGGTCGCTTATTATTTTCCCAATTGGGGTTCACCAGGCGAAAGCGAATGGGTGGGACTCGCGAAAGCACAACCGCGCTTCCCCAATCACGAACAACCGAAAGTGCCCTTCTGGGGTATGCGGGATGAACGCGATCCGGAGGTGATGGCGCAGAAGATTGCCGCGGCTGCGGATCATGGATTGAATGCCTTCATCTTTTGCTGGTATGCTTATGACGGTGGAAAGCGTCACCTCGATGACGCTCTACGCAAAGGGTTCCTCAAGGCCACGAATCACGACCGACTGAAATTCGCTCTCATGTGGGCCAATCATGATGCCGGGGCCTGGGGCACCGGCAAAGTGAAGCCCGAGACTTGGGATGGCATCATGGATGAAGTAATCCGCGACTACTTTTCGCAATCCAGTTACTGGCGGGTCGGTGGGCGCCCTTATTTTTCTATTTACTTACCCAACGAGTTCGTTGCGTCCTTTGGTGGTGTGCAGAAAGCTGCCGAGGCCCTTCGACGGTTCCGCGCCAAAGCCATCGCAGCGGGGCTGCCAGGGCTGCATTTAAATGCCATTCTCTATGGCACGTCACCGCAGCAGGCGCGCGAACTGGGTTTCGACAGCCTCACGAGCTATGTGTGGATTCATCACCATATCTTGCCGGTTTTTCCAGCTACAGACTACCCCGGCTTCCGCGATGCCTACTTTGCCGCACTCCAACAGGGCGGCTGGGTAAACGGCCTGGAACAGCCTGCGGCGAAGCTGGGGCTGCCTTATTTTCCAAACGTCACGATGGGTTGGGATCCCAGTCCGCGCTGTCCGTCCAGCGTGCCCTGGGAAAACAAGACCTATCCTTTCGGTCCCGTGCTGGTGAACAATACCCCTGCCGCGTTCAGTAACGCCCTGCGCCAGGCGATCTGCTACCTTGACAGCAGCAAGACGACTCCCCGCATTCTCACCATCTATGCCTGGAATGAATGGAGTGAAGGCGGATACCTGGAGCCTGAAAGACGAACCGGAATGTCATATCTGGATGCAATTCGACAAGCCCTCTTGCTCCAGACTCCCCCGACACCGCCAACGAGTCGCGATAAACCCAAGGAGAATTGACCGCGCGCCATTTGGTCAAATCGTCTCCACGCGGTCTGGGAATGCAACCACTGCAATGAATTAAAATCTCAAGGGCACGTCGAGAATCCCAAAATGCAGAAGCATCGAGTTGCTGATATTCTGTGGACGAAGCGCGAAAAGTCGAATCCGAAGGGCTGACCCGGTCGTGGATGCAGCACGAAGCGGCGTGGCTGCGGGATTATTTGGTGTCAGGCGTCGAAGACCCGCGTATCAACGTGCAAAGCGTGCTCTCGCGCCATTTTCTTGTCCGGGCTCTCACCGCCCAGCGCTTCGGGATGCTGATGGAGCAAGAATACCGGTTCGCCGCCGTGATGAATTGGCTCGTGGGTTTGGCGCAGCGGTTGGGTGATGTCGAGGAACTCGCAACCATCCTTTACGCGCTCAAGGTCGGGGCAGACAACGCAGAAGGGATCGAGATTCCGCATTTCGTCATCCAGACTTTCGCCGAGTTGCCGACCGTCGCGGGCAACTTCACAGTGCCGAACTACGTCGAGAGCTTCCTTTCCGGCACACATCTTGCGGACGGCCAAGTCAGACTTCACCAGGCCGCCCTCGACACCTTTCGCGACCTCTGGAGAGGGGCGCTGACGTCCGGGGAATCTCCTGCCCCTGCATTGTGTAGCGCACCCGTCTCACCCGTGAGCTGCGGTCGCGTTTCGCCGCCGGCTGGGACGCCGACAGAGACAGCCACCAAACCCGTAGCGGAGGACGCCCGCGCTACGCTTTCCGTCCTGGAAGTCGCGTGTGGTTCGGCGAACGATTACCGCTTTCTCGACTCCTACGGTATTGCGCCGCTACTGAACTACACCGGCTTCGACCTCTGCCTGAATAATATTGAGAACGCCCGGGCGCTTTTCGCAGGTGTTCGCTTCGAGGTTGGCAATGTCTTTGAAATTGCCGCGGCGGACAAGACGTTCGATCTTTGCTTTGCGCACGACCTGTTTGAACATCTGTCGCTGGAAGGGATGCAGACCGCTATCGGAGAGATTTGCCGGGTCACGCGGTGCGGCCTGTGCCTCGGCTTTTTCAATATGGACGAAATTTGCGAGCACCGGGTGCGCGCCGTCGATGAGTATCATTGGAACACCTTGAGCATGGCCCGCATGAAGGAATTGTTCGCCGGGCAGGGTTTCACCGCGCAGGTGTTCCACATCGGGAGCTTCCTGCGCCAGCAAATCGGGTGCGAGCAAACTCATAACCCGAATGCCTATACGTTTTTGCTTCGCCCAGGATTCAATAAATCGTAGCCGCCGACGGCAGTTGGCGCTAATCTCTATACTCTATAAATGAGGGAAAGTGCCCCGACTGCCGTCAACGGCTGCAAATTTGTGGGTTCTTGAATCAGTCGTGGCTTTTGACGATTTATGCATCCGCAGAGTTGACGGTGAGGGTTTCAAGCTGCAAGCTGTAACAAGTATAGTAAACCCAGGACAGCAGGAGATCATGTAGCGTGGGCGCACAATGGAAACAATCCGGGCGCGAAGCAAACGCGCAGAAGAAAGGCCAGATGACCGCCAAACTGGTCCGCGAAATCATTGTCGCGGCCAAGTTGGGCGGTCCTGACGCGGACATGAACCCGCGGCTGGCCGCCGCGACGGAAAAAGCGCGCAAGGCGTCAGTCTATCGCGACACGATCGAGCGGGCGATCAAGAAGGGGTCGGGACAGACGGATGAGAAGGTCAACTTCGAGTTGGTCACCTACGAAGGGTTTGCGCCGCACAAAGTGCCGGTTGTGGTCGAGTGCCTGACCGATAGCCGGAATCGCACCGCGCCGGAAATCCGCAATATCTTCAAGGCGGGCGCGTTGGGCCAGCCAGGCAGCGTAGCCTTCTTCTTCAACCACATGGGCGTCGTTGAAGCGACGCACACCGACATCAATCGCGACGCCGAGGGAGACGCGATTGAAGCCGGAGCGCAGGAAATCGAGGCGCTGGAAGCCGAGGAAGTTCCCGCTGGCCAAAGAGGGGCGCGGTTCCTGACCGAAATCAAGGACCTCGACCATGTTTCCAAAGCACTGAAGAGCGCGGGCTGGAACATTGTCTCCGCCGAGATTCGTTATCTCGCCAAGAACTTCACTAGTCTGAACGAAGCCGCGCGCAAGGAAGTGACGGACTTTCTGAATGCGCTCGACGACCACGATGACGTGCATCGGGTCTATGCGGCGATGAAGTGACCCTTACGGTCAAGGTCAAACGAGGGCGGCGGGCGGCATAGCCCGCGCTTCAACCGGCAACGCGGAAAGCCGAATCCTCGGGTTGCGTTCGGCGAAGAAAGTGCAGCTCCACTCGTCCTGGAACAGAATAACTGGCTTTCCTGCGGCATCGAATGCCAGGCGGGCGCCGGTCGGAAGCAGTGAGTCGTCAATGGGAGTTCCGTCCCCGGTCAGCACCCAGCGCAGCACTTTCCAAGCACCGTGTTCGAGCCGGGATTCGGCGCCGTATTCAGTCTGCATGCGGTACTGCACCACTTCGAACTGCAGCGGCCCGACCGCGCCCAGCAGCGGCACGCGTTGCGAGGAGTCCTTCAAGAGGAAAGATTGCACCACCCCTTCTTGCAGAAGTTGATCGAGACCCTCGCGAAACCGCTTGAACTGCGCTGTGCTCGGACTTTGCAGCCACGCGAAGCACTCGGGCGTGAAGCGCGGAATTTCGTCATAAACCAAAGTAGAATCTTCCGCCAGCGTGTCGCCGATGCGGAAATCAGAGTGCCCGACCAAGCCCACGACATCGCCGGGATACGCTTCATCAATGGTCTCCCGATCCCGTCCGAACAGTTTGTGGGAACTGGACAGGCGCAGCTTTTTGCCCGAGCGGGTATGCACCACCGTCATGTCGCGCTCGAACCGACCGGAGCAGACGCGCACGAAAGCCAGCCGATCGCGGTGTTTCGGATCCATGTTGGCCTGAATCTTAAAGATGAAGCCGGAGAAATCCTTGGCGTCGGGCGGGATGACGCGATCGTTGACCAAATGCGGCTGCGGGGCTGGAGCGAGTTCAAGAAATGCATCCAGCAGAAGCTGGACGCCGAAGTTATTGACGGCGCTGCCAAAGAAGACCGGCGTTAATTCCCCGGCGAGCACCTTCGCGTGATCAAAGACAGCGCCCGCACCGTCCAGCATCGCCAATTCCTCGACCATTCGCGCATAGGACTCCGGTGTCATTTGTTCCCGCACCAGGGGGTCAGAAAGGCCGTGGACCGTTACCGGCGCACAGCGCTCGCCGCCGGGCACGCGGTCGAAGAGGTGCATGCGGTTCTCCTGGCGATCAAACACACCACGGAACTCCGGGCCGTCACCCAGCGGCCAGTTCACCGGAAATGCCGCAATGCCCAAAACACGTTCCAATTCATCGAGCAGCGCCAGCGGGTCGCGCGCCGGCCGGTCCAGCTTGTTCATGAACGTGAAAATAGGGATGCCGCGCTGCCGGCACACTTCAAACAGCTTGCGGGTTTGCGTTTCGATGCCTTTGCCGGCGTCGATCACCATCACAGCGGCGTCCACGGCCGTCAGCACCCGGTAAGTGTCTTCCGAAAAATCCTTGTGGCCGGGAGTATCGAGCAGGTTCACGCAATAGCCCCGGTACTCGAACTGAAGCACAGTCGAGCTGACAGAAATGCCGCGTTGCCGCTCCAACTCCATCCAGTCAGACGTGGTGGCCCGTTGATGCTTGCGCGCGGTGACCGAACCAGCCAGTTGCACCGCTCCTCCGTAAAGGAGGAACTTCTCCGTCAAAGTGGTCTTGCCCGCGTCCGGATGCGAGATGATCGCAAACGTTCGCCGGCGCTTAATCTCTTGTTCGATGAGCTGCATAAGTCGAAATCGGTGACTGGTAACTAGTAATAGGTGATTGGTATGGTGTTTTCGTTCCCTCCGTCGCGTTGCAGAGTCATCCTGCCGGGATAATCCCTGTCCCAGACAGAGATAAGATGCGAGGGAAACCTGCCGGAAAGCAGATGCGATGAACCTAGGGCGGAATGGGCAGGCACCGCGGGCGCACCCGCCCGAGGTGACTCGGACACGCTCCGCAAACGTTGCTGCTGATCGGACATTGCATCGGCGCTTAATCTACTCCATTCCAGGACTGGCGTAAAGTTAAGCTTTGCTTTGTAGCAGATGGTTTCGGAATCGGCATCAGCCCCGTCAGGGGCGGCATGTTTATAGAACCAATGCCCAAAAGACGTGTCCAATCCCGTAGGGATGTCATGTTTACAGAACCCAGATAGA
>JBAXTC010000340.1:0-7893 GCA_037130375.1 Verrucomicrobiota bacterium
CATCTTGCGCCGGTTGACGTGAGTGCGTGTGACTGCGGTTTTCTGGCCTGGCGCCTATGGCCGGCAACGGATGCTAGCCACTGGGCAAGCCTAGCCTATCGGTAAGTTCCCCGGCAAAATCAGCAGGGCATCGGCTAACTACGACGAAGTCGTTGTCTCTCACGAGTTTCAGTGAGTGCTGCAAACGCTCGCGGTCGTGGCTCCAAGATCGAGGCGCGCGTAACGCGCCAGCCGGGCGTAAATACACATCGAGCCGCCGGGAGTGCGGTCCTGATCGAGGGAAAGCACATGTGTGCCATGGCCCGGGGTTCGCGACACGAACTCAGTCATGAAAAACAGACACCGGATAGTCCGCGCGCGTTGCCTCACAATTTGACTTTCACGCTCAGGAGGACTATCTACAGGGAAAGGCCAAATCACGCTCATGAACGACATAGAGTGGCAACCGCCGTCCGCGCATTCGCGGCGCTCGTTTCTCAAAGGGCTGGGAACCGCTGCCGTCACTGCGGCGGCGGCCCAAACTGAAGCGGTCGCCGCGGAACTCGAAAAAGCTAACGCCGAAAAAGCCATCGGATCGGGCGCAGTGCCGATGACGCTGAAGGTCAACGGGGAAAAGCTCAAGCTGCTGCTCGAACCGCGCGTGACACTGCTGGACGCGCTACGTAACTACTCCAGCCTCACTGGCGCCAAGGAAGGCTGCGACCGCGCCACTTGCGGCGCTTGCACGGTGCTGCTCGGGGATCTGCCCATTTACGCCTGCCAGAAACTCGCGGTGGAAGCCCAAGGCCAGGAAATCACCACGGTCGAAGGACTCGCCAAAATCGGCAAGCTGACGAAAGTGCAGCAAGCATTTCTCGAAAAGGATGCGTTGATGTGCGGCTATTGCACACCGGGCTTCGTCATGAGCGTGACGGCGTTGCTAAAGCAAAAGCCTCATCCGACCGCCGCCGACGTCAAGCGCGCCTGCGCGGGGAACCTCTGCCGCTGTGGCACGCAACCGCGCGTACTGAAGGCGGCGCTCTCCGCCGCTGGCATCGCCGCCCATCGCTCCACCAATACGGAGGTTGTGAATGCCTGAGTGGCCCGCTCAAAACAAATACATCGGCCAGCCTACCAGGCGCGTGGATGCGGCCCCCAAGCTCACCGGTCGCGCACGCTACAGTTCGGACATCCAGTCCAACGGCTGGCTCTATGGTATGATCCTGCGCTCAAAATGGCCCGCCGCCAAAATCCTCTCGGTTAATTTTGACAAAGCGCTGAGTTTAGCCGGCGTCAAGGCTGTGGCCCTGGCCCGGGAGACTCCGTTCACCGTGCGGTATTATGGCGAGGAAATCGCCGGCGTCGCCGCCACGAGCAAACAGGCGTGCCTCGACGCCTTGCGCAGCATTGAGATTACGGCCGAGCCGCGCGACCGCTTTGTCGTGCTCGAAAACGACGCCCGGAAAGAAGATTCGTCCCAGGTTTGGGAAGGCGTGACCAACGCCCCGGTGCCGCGCGAGCGGAAGACGGGCGACGTGGACGCAGCGTTCGCCCAATGCGCGGCGGTTATCGAAGGCTTCTACACGACGCCGGTGCAGATTCATCACCCGATGGAGACGCATGGCAGCACCGTTTCATGGACTGAGGAGGGCGTCACGGCTTGGGCTTCGACGCAGGGCATTTTCAGCGTGCGCGACGGTCTCGCCGGGTCGCTTAAGCTGGACCACAGCAAAGTTCGAGTCATCACCGATTACATGGGCGGCGGCTTTGGCGCGAAGTTCGGCGCGGGCGTCGAGGGTGTCCTGGCCGCGCGCTTGTCACGCGAGGCGAAAGCGCCGGTGCGTTTGATGCTCACGCGCTTTGACCAGGCATTGGCCGTGGGAAACCGGCCTTCCAGTTTTCAGAAAATCAAGCTTGGGGCCTCTGCGGACGGGACCTTGCAGGCCTTTGAAATGAACAATTACGGCACCGCGGGCATCGGGGCTGGTGCCGCCTCCGAAGGCGGTGGTGGTGGCGCGGACCTTCCTGCGCCCTACCTATACAAGGTTCCGAATACTCGCGTGAGACAGACGGCGGTGGCCGTCAATGCCGGGTCGGCGCGCGCCTTTCGTGCGCCAGGAAATCCGCCTGCGTCCTTTGGCATGGAGTCCGCAATGGACGACCTGGCGGTGAAGCTTGGCATGGACCCGGTAGAGTTGCGGCTGAAGAATGACCCCAGCCCCATCCGGCAGCGCGAATACGCCCTGGGCGCCGAAAGATTCGGTTGGAAGCAAAAGTATCGCAAGCCCGGCAGTTCGCCTGGTGTGGTCAAGACCGGCGTCGGCTGCGCGGGGGCCGCCTGGCCCGCGGGCGGCGCGAGCCACCAGACCCAGGGCGAGGCGCAAATCAACCCCGACGGCAGCATCGAGTTCCGCCTCGGCGTGCAGGACATCGGCACCGGCACGAAAACGGTCATCGCCGTCGTCGCCGCCGAATTGCTGGGCCTGAAGCCGGAGCAAATTACGGTTAAAGTGGGCGACACGCATTTCCCGCCCGGCCCAGGCAGCGGCGGCAGCACGACGTGCGCCTCGATCTCCCCGACGGTTTATGACGTTTGCACGAAGGCTCTCCAGCAAATGCAGATCCAGAGCGGCCTGGCCGATGTCCGCGGGAAGAACTGGTTTGCCGCGTGCAAGAAACTCGGAGTCACCCCGCTGGTAGTCCACGGCCAATGGCAGCCGGGCCTCTCGTCCGATCACGCGTGCGGCGTGCAGTTCGCCGAAGTCGCCGTGGATACTGAGATCGGCTTGGTCACGGTGACCAAAGTGGTCGCCGTCCACGACTGCGGCTTGATCATTGACAAGCTCACGCTCGAAAGCCAGATCAACGGCGGCGTCATCATGGGCATGGGCTATGCCCTCTATGAGGAGCGCGTAATGGACGATTTGTGCGGCGTGGTCCTCAACCCCAACTTCGAAACCTACAAGCTGCCCGGCATCGCGGACGTGCCGGAAATTGACGTCGTCCTCATCAATATGCCCGAGCGCGGTGTCATCGGCATTGGCGAACCGGCCACCGTGCCGACCGCGGCCGCCATTGCCAACGCCGTCGCCAATGCTCTGGGAGTGCGGATTTCCAGCCTCCCGATTACGCCCGCGAAAGTGCTGGCCGCGCTCGGCAAGGTTCCAGCCGTAACCACATGAACCCTTTTCAATACGCCACCGCCCACTCGCCCGAGACCGCCCGCGAACTCGTGGCGGACAACGGTGCCTATCTCGCCGGCGGCAATGACCTGCTGGGCCTGCTCAAGGATTACCTCATCAGCGCCAGCATCCTGGTGAACATCAAGTCGTTGCCCGGCTTGAATAAAATCGTGCGCGGGGAGAAGCCCTGGACCATCGGCGCGCTCGTCACGGTTGCGGAAATCGAGCAAGACGCGGACGTCAAGAGGGCGTTTGCCGGTTTGCACGAGGCCGCTGCGGAAATCGGGTCCCAGCAAATCCGCAATGTGGCCACTGTGGGCGGAAACCTCGCCCAGCATTCGCGCTGCTGGTACTTCCGGCACCGCGATACCGTTTGCCTCAAGAAACACGGCGACCTCTGCTACGCCCGCCACGGCGAGAACCGCTACCACAGTTTGTTCGCCGGCAACGACTGTATCAGCCCGGTTGTCTCAAGCCTGGCCACAGTATTCGCCGCCCTGGACGCGACGGCCATCGTGTTGCGCGACGCCAAAGAAACCCGCCTGAACATGGCAGAACTCTACCAAAAAGCGTGGGAGGACCCGACCGCGCACAACTCACTCCGCCCTGGTGACCTGATCCTGCGCGCGGAAATTCCCGCTGGGCGCGGGCGCAGCGCCTATCTCCAGGCCAGCGACAAACACGCGTTTGACTGGGCGCTGGTCAGTTGCGCGGTCGCAGCCGATGTGGTAGATGGCAAACTTAAATCGCCGCGCGTCGCTCTCGGCAGTATTTCACCCAAACCGCATGAGGTCGCTGCCGCGAATGAGTTTCTGGAGGGAAAAACTCTAGACGAGGCGACGGCTGCCGCGGCGGCAGATCTGATCTTGAAAGACGCCAAGCCGTTGGAGCATAACGCTTACAAGGTGCCCCTGGCGCACGCGCTCATCCGCCGGACATTGCTCAAACTGAAAGGTGACGCATGAACTCGAGTCTCTGCAAACATCTGCGCACGAAGAAGATGTTCACCGGCGCGACGCCGACGGAAGCCTTCGCGGAAAAGGACGACGAGCACGCCACCCCGTGTCATTTCTGGTGCAATCTCACGCAAACAGTCGTCGGCCCGGATGACCGCCCCGCCCACAAGGACACCTGCAAGCCCACCCGCGCGTGTTTCGAGGAGTAAAAACCCAGCCCGTGAACCGCGTAGCGGGACATGATCTCCTTCTTCACCTCGGCCACGAGTTCGAATTTGGAGAGCCCAAAAGCGCGCGTCACCACATCTCCGGCGGAAAGCGTCGGCCTGACCAAAAAGCAGGCCGTTCAATCAATCGAAGCCTTGGTGGCCCTGGCGTACAAAAACGCCAAGAATTCCTTCACGATTCCTGGGTTGGGCAAGATCGTTCTGGTCAATCGCAAGGCTCGTATGGGTCGAAATCCAGCAACCGGCGCGACCATCAAGATCGCTGCAAAACGGGTGGTCAAGTTCCGGGTCGCCAAGGCAGCCAAAGACGCGATTCTGGGCACCAAGTAATTTCGGTCGGTTCTTTGGTTCTGGGGGCGGCGTCAGGGACGATAAATCGCGTGTGTGCCTACGTCCACGCTCCAAACCGTGTCCCCCTCGACATAGAAAACGGCACGTAAATCGCCCTCGATGCAGACCGGATAAATGGTAACACGGTATTCGGCCGAGAGTCGCTGGATTTTGTGCGGTCGCAAACGGGGATCGAAGGGGTCTTGTTTGAAGATCGCAAAGGCTTTTCTAGCTGCTGCTTTCTGATGGGAATTGAGGCGGCGCAGAGCTCGACGGAACGACGGTATGGTCTTAAACCGATAGTTCACGCTTCATTCAGTTCCCGCAACGCGTCGTCGAGGTCAATCCCTTCGCCCCGCTTGATCTGCTCCATTCCCTCTTTAAACGACGCGGGAATCTCCGGCTCTACCAGGCGGCGAACGCTCTCCAAGAGGCTCAGGCGTTGCTCATTGGGCAGCGCCTCAATCTCGCGCAGGATTTCCTTCACGCTCATGGCTGGAACATAAATGATAGTAATTTGCTTTTGACGCTACCCTGGTCAGAAAGAATTGCTTTTGCCATATTTTGTATATCTGTCCCTTCCTTACGCCTTTCCGGGCGGATTGCAACTTTTATTTATCAACTCTTTTAGGTGGTTTCCATGGCACCGTAAGACTGGAATATTCAACCCTGAGTGCCCTCTCTTGACTCGTTGCTGCCGGTTTCTGTCATTAGTCATTCTTCATCAGATCCCGATATTTATTTTCAGGGTACCCAGCAGATGTCCAACCCGCCCTGCCATGATTCTCGCATGACACTTGAACAACTCATGCCGGTGGTCGAAATCCAGGCAGCCAAGATCAGGAACCAGGCACGCTGATTGAAAGCAACCAAATACGCCTATGCCCACAACCATTCAATTCCAGGAAATCCCCATCGGCCAGCATTTTGAATTCCGTGACCGCCGTTATAAAAAACTCGCCCGCAATATGGCCAGCGATGAAGACCGGAACGGCACGATATTCCAATCAGAAACCGAAGTTCTGCCTGACCCTCTCCGGCGGACCACTTTGCATGCGGAGGTCATTCAGGCTTAAATTGGAAAACCATGAAAAGAAAATCAGAGTGATTTCCGCCATTCAAAGACGAGGGCAAGTTGATTGCTTCGTGGGGTAAGGCTCGTTTGATAAAGTTCCTGGACGGAAAATGGGAGCTGCGTGGGGGATCTGAGAATGACCTGGCGGAGGCGAAGGAGTGGATTTCTTTGTTTTGGCATGATGCGGTGGTGGCGGAATTATAGGGGAGCCAGGCAATTTTCCCCCGCTGCCACCTCTGTCCCCACAACTGGTGACATGCGGGGAACAGGGGATTACGCCAACCAGATCGAGCCGGGAGTTGCGGGTGGCAGGAAGATCGCAGCCGGGATATTCAACCTGGTCCAGATCCACGATTTTTCCTCTGGTCGGACGGCGGTCTATAGGTGAAGGTTGCAGTATAGAGATTGGCTGCTTGCCAACCCAGCCTGGGATTTGGAGAATCGGCCAGCGAATTTGGAGCACGTCGCGAATTATGAAGATATCAACGCACCTCGACTACGAAGTCGCCATGCAACGGGCTGGACAGGTCATGGATGAAGCCACCAGACACCTGGACGCAGACAGGATGGAGGAAGCGGTCCAGGCTTTGAACCAGGCGATTGCTTCTCTCAAGAGCTATGGGCCTGGGGCATCTGTCGGCGAAGCGGTTCAGCAGCTTGAGAACCTTCTGGGTCGCATCACCTCGGGACATTGGTCCGTGCGTGAGCGCAAGTTCAGCAAGTATCGGAGCCATAGCTATCGGAAGATGAGTTCCCGGGAACATTGGTCGGCCAGCGAACCCCCGCCGAGCTTCAAGCAACCGCCACAGAATCCCCCGATACCACCTGCTGGCCCGACCACGCCACCTGCTGGTGGCAGCATTTCGTAGCTCGATGCTCGGAATACGGAAGCATGCAAGCGCCGGGACCGTGACATAAGGTGAATTGAAGGTTGTTAGTAGCGGTCAAACTGGGGCTGATCGTGCTGGGTTGGCTTGGGCCATGAAGAACGGCATCCCTCACGGTGATTCGGGATCCATGGACCATGTCGTATTTTGAATACGAGCAGGAGTTCATCGATTAGCTGCGTTGTGAAATCGGACCTGACCACGCACTTTATCGGAAGCGCCTTTATGTGACAGCCATACGCCGGGATCCAACGGCGGTCATTTTCGAGACAATTGCGAAGAAGTCCATCTACGCCCTTGTATTTCGTGAGGGCGTCCAGGTGCTCGGGTTTGACGCCGCGCTTGCGGAGCACTGCCTTGACGGCGGAGCGGACCCCGGCTTTCACATCTTCCCGGTGCGGTTTGGTCCAATCCACTTTCAGGTTTTTCTTCACCGCCTGCACGACGTCGCGGATGGAGAAAGCGGAGTTCAGCTTGGCTTCGGCAGCGAGAAAATCATCGCGCAACTCGTCGGTTTCCATGAGGTGGCCGCAGCACTTCAAGAAGAGGTCCTCGAACTCGATGTTCGGCAGCGCGCGCCAGCCGCGGCAGGTCTTTCCGGCGGGCAGTTTCGGCAGGAGGTTACACACCTCAGAGAGGGTCTGGAGGAATGCGGCGGTGGCTTCTTCGTCTATGTACGGGGCGGGATTACCCTGGCCGCCGCCCTGGGTGGAATGATCCTTCTTCGACTGGAGCATGTCGTAGGTGTGAATGACCTGGCCGAACACGGCCTGGGTGTCGGCGGTGGCGAAGCTGTTTGGGGCGTAGCGTGTAGGATGGCCAGGAGTCGGTGCGCAGGGCATCTTCGGTCGTCACGTCGGGGGCGGCTCGGAAAACTCAAATGCTCCTTGCGCTGAGGCGATTGGGGGAGAAGGTTGGCCTGAGTTCTTTCGGGAGACTGGGCCGGGTCGGGGAATCGGGTGTTCTTGCCCGGCGTTTTGGCTTGGCGGTTGCAACGAGAGAAGGCCAGAGCAGAAGACCTGAAAGCTTTTGGATGTGTTACGCACGGGTACCATTTTGTCGCCCATTGCTCTGGCGACCTCGATCTTGGGCAAGCCGCTCGGGTAATAGCGCGCCTGCTGCAGAACTCGTTCGAGCGCTTCCCATGTGCCTCCTTTGATGGCATCTGGATCGCGGTATTTCTCCTTTGATCCGAGGCTGGGGTGGAGTCGAGATGTGGCGCGGTGAGTTCAGAGAACTTCCGTTTCCACATCCCGC
>JBAXTC010000341.1:0-7870 GCA_037130375.1 Verrucomicrobiota bacterium
CGGACGGCGGGTTAACCTGGTCGGACATTGGTTCGACCGACAACCCGCTGAGCACGGGCAATCTGACGCAGACGACGGAGTTTCGCGCGGTGGTGCAGATCGGCGTTTGCTCGCCGGCCAATTCGAGCGCGGCGGTGGTGGCGATCGGCAGCGCGCCTGCAGTTACGACCGATATTACCAACCAAGAGGTCTGTGCGGGAGTGCAGGTGACATGGTCGGTAGTGGCCAGCGGCAGCGGACTGAGCTATCAATGGCAGCGGGATGGAACCAATCTGGTCGAGGGAGTGGGGAACTTCACCGGGACAACCAGCGCGACGCTGACCAACAGCGCGGTGGTGCCGGAGGATGCTTTGGATGCGGCGCGGGGATATGCCTGCGCAGTGAGTGGAACCTGCGCACCAGCAGCCCATTCGAGCAGGGTGTCGCTGAGGGTGGACCCGGTTTCAGTCGGGGGTAGCGCGGTGGCCGGAAGCTCGGAGGTCTGCAGCGGCACGGGAACGACCATTGGCTTAAGCGGCCAGACCGGCACTATCGTCAAATGGCAGGCTTCGACGGACGCCGGGAGCACTTGGTTGGACAATCCTTCCAGCGCCAACCCATTGGCAACGGGCAACCTGACGACCAACACGCTCTTTCGCGCCGTGGTGACCAACGGGGTGTGCGGCCCGGTTTACTCGATCTCGGCGGCGGTGAGCGTGCAGGGTCCCAGCGCCAGTGCAACCTCCACGGCCATTGCTTGTCATGGCGGCAGCTCGACCGTTACTGTCACCGCCAGTGGCGGCGCGGCCCCTTACACCGGCACCGGCGACTTCACGGCCACGGCTGGCTTGCATACTTATACCGTCACTGACGCCAACGGCTGCACCACTTCGGCGAGGGTCACTATCACCGAACCGGCGGTGCTGCTGGCCAGTGCGACCTTCACGCCCATCACGCAGTATGGCGGAACCTCGACTGTAACCGTCGCTGCCACCGGCGGCACGACCCCTTACACCGGCACCGGCGACTTCACGGCCCCGGCTGGCTCGCACACTTATACTGTCACCGACACCAAAGGTTGCACCGCCTCCGTGACGGTCACGATCACCGAGCCTGCGCCGCCGCATGAACCGATGGGGCCATCGAGCCGCAAAACTCCCATTGTCTTTTCGGAGATCATGTACAAGCCGGCCCTCCGCGCGGATGCCAATAACCTGGAGTACGTGGAAATCTACAACTCCAACCCCTGGGTTCATGACATCAGCGGCTACCAGATTGTCTGCGCCGACATGAACTACACATTCCCGGCTGGGACCATTATCCAGGGCGGAGCGTATCTCGTCGTTGCTGCTTCGCCGCAGAGCATCCAGAATGTTTACGGGATTGCCAATGTGATGGGGCCATACACTGGCAGCTTGAAGAGAGCGGAGTCGCTCCAGTTGATGGACGAGCGGGGGGCTGTATTGCTGACCGTGCCCTATTCAAACGTGTACCCGTGGCCGGTCGCGGCCATCGGGACGGGCCACTCGATTATTCTCGCCAACCCCACCTACGGTGAAGGGGATGCGCGCGCCTGGGCAATCAGTGACGTTGTCGGCGGTTCGCCAGGCCAAATCGATACGTTCCACCCCAACCCGCTGCGCGATGTGGTCATCAATGAACTGCTGGCACACTCGGAAGAACCAGGGGGGCCGCAGTTTATCGAACTCTACAACCATAGCACCCAGACCAACGACCTGTCGGGTTGTATTCTCACTGACGATGTCACGACGAACAAGTTTATCGTCCCGGCCAACACTTTGATTGAGCCGCAGGGGTTTGCAGCGTTCAACCTGACGCAACTTGGTTTTGCTCTTAACGGCGGGGGGGGGAACGGTCTATTTCATCAAACCCGACGGCAGCCGCGTTCTCGACGCGGTGCAATTCGAGGGGCAGGCAGACGGCGTGTCGTTTGGCAGGTGGCCGGATGGGGCCAATGCATTTTATTCGCTGGCTTCGCAGACACCCGGGACGAGCAATAGCGCGGTTCGGATTGGCGACATCGTTATCAACGAGCTGATGTATAAACCGATCAGCGCCAATGACGATGACCAATACATCGAGCTATATAATAAAGGAAGCAGCCCGGTAAGCCTGGCGAACTGGATGTTCACCGCGGGAATCAGCTTCACCTTCCCGGCCAACATCACCCTGGCGCCCGATAGTTACCTGGTCATTGCGCGCAATCTGACCAATCTATTTGCCAAATACCCCAACCTGAACGCCGGCAACACACTGGGCAATTATGGCGGCAAGCTCTCGCACAATGGCGAGCGAGTCGCGCTGGCGATGCCGCAACTTCTCACCGGGACCAATAGCCAGGGTGCCACGATCACTACCACGATTTATGTGGTGCAAGACGAAGTGACCTACGGCACGGGCGGTCGATGGGGCCAATGGGCCGCGGGCGGAGGCAGCAGCCTGGAATTGATCGATCCCCGTGCCAATCATCGTCTGGCAGCCAACTGGGCCGACAGCGATGACACCCAGAAGTCCGCCTGGGTCGATATCCAAACCATGGGCGTTTTGGACAACGGCCAGAATTACGACCCGTCGATTCAGCGCGTCCAGATCGGCCTTTTGGATGTGGGCGAGTGTCTCGTCGATGCCATCGAAGTACGCGCCGGAGTCAATGGCCCGAACCTTATGGCCAACCCGGATTTTGAGAGCGGATTAGGCAACTGGTCGCTGCAAGGCGATCACTGCCGCTCCAGCCTCGAACACTCGGGATACGCCAGCAGCTATTCGCTGCACCTTCGTTCCAGTAACCGAATTTGGACGGGCGAGAATTCCTGCCAGGGGGACTTGAACGCCAATTCGCTGGGTGCCGGCCAAACGGCCACGCTCCGATTCAAAGCGCGCTGGCTGCGAGGGTGGCCGGAGGCTTTGCTGCGCTTGAACGGGAACTGGCTCGAAGCCACCGGCCGCCTGGCCGTGCCGGCGAACCTCGGCACGCCGGGCATGCGCAACAGCCAGTATGTGCCCAACGCCGGGCCAGCGATTTATGAAGTGCAACACACGCCGGCCATTCCAGCCGCCAACCAGGCGGTGGTGGTCACGGCCCGCGCTCACAACCCCAACGGCGTCCAGAGCCTTGTGCTCAATTACCGTCTTGATCCCGCGACGAGCTACACGGCGGTAACGATGAAAGACGACAGCACCGGCGGCGACGCGATTGCGGGTGACGGGATTTTCAGCGCCACCATACCCGGCCAAAGCTCGAACAGCATCGCCGCGTTTTATATCGCGGCCGCCGACACCCAGGGAGCCACGACGCGATTCCCTCCGCTGCTGAACGACAACTCGCCGGTGCGCGAGTGCGTCGTGAGGTTTGGCGACGCCAATCCGGGTGGGAGTTTCGGGGTTTATCACTTGTGGATTACGCAGACCAACGCGGCCCGGTGGACTCGGCTATCCGACTTGAGCAACGAGCCGAACGGTTGCACAATGGTAAGTGGAACGCGGGTGATCTATAACGCGCAGGGCCAATTTCAAGGCAGCCCTTATCATCAGGACTTTGACACGCCCTCTGGCAACCTGTGCCATTACAAATGGGTTTTTCCGGATGACGATCAGTTCCTGGGCGCCACTTCGTTCAACAAGCTGCATCAGCCGGGCAACTCCGCGGGCGACGATACCAGCCTCCAACGCGAGCAAACGGCCAACATGTTCCTGCGCGCCCTGGGGGTGCCTTGGCTCAATCGCCGGTACGTCGTCGTGTACGTCAACGGCAGCCGCCGCGGCGCGCTGATGGAAGACGCGCAGACGCCCGATGCCGACGTTGTGAAGGAACATTTCCCGAACGACAGCGACGGCTGGCTCTACAAAATGCAGCCCTGGCTTGAATTCGAGCCTCAACGGACAGGCCCTTACATGGACTACTATAACATGTCCTGGTGCAATTTGATGCCTTATACGACGACGGGGGGAGTGAAGAAAACGGCCCGTTACCGCTGGAATTTTATGCTCCGGCGCACGCCCGACTCGGCCAGTAACTTCACCAACGTCTTTTCCCTGGTGGACGCCGCCAGCTCTTATGGCACGCCGGGCTACGCCGGCAATATGCAAAACCTGGCCGATATGGAAAACTGGATGCGCGTCTTCGCCGCCAACCACGCGGCTGGCAATTGGGACTCCTTCGGAGCGCTGTACGGCCAGAACCTCTACTGCTACATCGGCCCGTTGGGCACCAAGTCCACCCTGCTGATGTTCGATTTCAATGTCGTGCTCAGCAATAGCAGTTCCTGGGGGCCGGGGGAGCATCTCTTCACGGTGAACGACCAGGATACTAACACCGCCAACATCTACCGCGAACCGGTGTTCCGCCGAATGTACTTGCGGGCATTACAGGAACTGGTTAACGGGCCGCTCAACCCCGCCAATAGCGGACCGTTGCTCGACGCCAAATACAGTGCCTTCGTGGCCAATGGCCTGAGTGTCGAAGACCCCAACACCAGGATCAAACCCTGGCTGCGCGCGGCGCACGACAGCATCGCCTCGCAAATTGCCGCGGAGAATGCCGCCGCCTTCACCGTGAACGCATCGGTGGTGGTCAGCAACGACGTGGCCTTGGTGAGCGGGACGGCGCCCGTCGGTGTGAAGACGATTTGGTTTAACGGAACGGAGTATCCGGTGACCTGGACCGGTGTGTCGAGCTGGACAGTCTCGGTGCCTCTCCACGCGGGATCCAATCAGTTCAGTGTCGTCGGGGTCGATATCCATGGCCAGCCGATCGCCGGCGATACCGGTAATGTCACTGCCGTTTATAGTGGTGCCGTGCCCTCGCCCGTCGGGCAGGTCGTGATTAACGAGATTATGTATCATCCGCCATTGGCTGGCACGGAATATGTCGAGCTTTACAACACCACCGGCACCACCACATTTGATCTGTCCGGCTGGCAGTTCCACGGATTGTCTTACACATTCCCAGCCGGGTCGCTCATGGGGCCGGGCAGTTTTCTCGTGCTCGCGGTTAATCGGGCGCAGTTTGCAGCGGCCTACGGTGCAACGATACCTGTGTTCGACACGTTTGGTGGCTTCTTGCAGACCGATGGAGAAACCCTGTCGCTAACTACCCCGGGCGGCCAGGTGGTGACGCAGGTGCGGTATCAGAACTGGGCGCCGTGGCCGATGAATGCCAAAGGGACCGGAGCTTCCTTGCAGTTGATCGATCCCTTGCAAGACAATTGGAGAGCCGGCAACTGGACTGCCATCCAAAGCAACCCTGGCTCGTCCACGCCGGGAAAGACTAACAGCGTTGCGCTCGCGCTGACGCCCTTCCCACCGCTGTGGATCAACGAACTGCAAGCCGACAATCTGACCGGTATCACCAACCGCGCTGGCCAGCGGACCGCCTGGCTGGAGATCTACAATCCAGGGACCAATACCGTTTCTTTGAATGACCTGTGGCTCGCCGACACTTACGCCAACCTGGGCCAGTGGCCCTTCCCGGCGAACCTGGTCATCAACCCCGGGCAATTCAAGGTGATCTTCGCTGACAGCCAGACCAGTCTCTCGACCACTGACGAACTCCACACCAGCTTCACGCTTCCCAGCGGGAGCGGGTCGCTCGCTCTGAGCCGTTTCTACAACGGCCAGTATCAAGTGCTCGATTTCATTGATTACACGAACCTCCCCGCCAACTATTCCTACGGTTCGTTCCCCGACGGACAGAGTTTCCACCGGCAGCAGTTCTTCGCCGCGACGCCCGGAGGCACCAACCTCGGGATTAACCTGCCACCGCCGTCATTCATCGCTTACACCAGCCCCGGCTCGGTCTATGCGCAGAACTTTGACGCTCTCCCGAACCCGGGTTTGACGTCGGTGAACACAGCCAATCCAGTAACGGTCAGCGGCATTACCTATTCATTCGCCAATCCTTTCGACTTTGCATTTCCGGCCATTGCCGGCGGCAATATCGGGGGCTTGGGCATCGCCGCTTTGGCAGGTTGGTATGGGATGGCTGACCCGGCGGCAAGTGTCGGCACCCGATTCGGTGCCACCGCTGGCGATCAAACCACTGGCGGCATCCTTAGCTTTGGCTCGCCGAACAGCGGGAACCGTTCGCTCGGCCTGCTGGCCACCAGCACCACCGGATTCACCGCCTTCGGCGCGAAATTCATCAATCAAACGGCTCAGACGCTCAATTATATGAGTCTGCAGTTGATGGGTGAAGTGTGGCGCCAGTCGAACCTGCCAAAGACACTGCAGTTTCATTACTTGATTGACCCGACAGCAACGGCAGCCTTTTCCACCAACCTAACCGGCTTGATAGCCAGCTTGAACGTGAGCTTTCCGACCGTTCCGGCAGATACGGGCGGTGTGGCGGTGGATGGCACTTCGTCGGTCAACCAAACCAATCTTGGTGTTGTCGATCAGGCAATTAACTGGCCTCCGGGCGCGGCGCTCTGGCTGGTATGGGAAATGGCGGACCCGACGGGAAAAGCACAGGGCCTCGCCATTGACAACCTCAACTTTTCGGCATCGCATGTGCCAATGGGACCCCCGGTCTCGTTCATCCCTTACACCATCCCCGGTTCGGTCTATGCGCAGAACTTTGACACCCTGCCCAATCCGGGTTCGACCTCGGTAAATACAGCCAACCCGGTTACCATCAACGGTATTACCTATTCACTCGCCAATCCGTTCGACTTTGCAGCCCCAGTCGCCGCCAGCGGCAATACCGGGGGCCTGGGCATCGCCACTCTGGCAGGTTGGCATGGGATGGCCAACCCGGCGGCAGGCGTCGGCACCCGGTTCGGCGCCACCGCTGGCGATCAAACCACGGGCGGTATTCTCAGCTTTGGCTTGCCGAACAGCGGGAACCGCGCGCTCGGCCTGCTGGCCACCAGCACCACAGGATTCACCGCTTTCGGCGCCAAGTTCATCAATCGAACAGCCCAGACACTGAATCTTATGACGCTACAGTTAACGGGCGAAGTATGGCGTCAATCCAACCTGCCAAAGACTCTCCAGTTTTACTACTTAGTTGAGCCGACGGCAGCGGTCCCCTTTTCCACCAACTTAACCGCTTTGGTGCCCAGCTTGAACGTGAGCCTCCCGACCGTTCCGGCAGATACGGGCGGTGTTGCGGTGGATGGCACCTCGTCGGTCAACCAAACCAACCTTGGGGTTGTGAACCAGCCAATTAACTGGCCTCCGGGCGCGGCACTCTGGCTGGTATGGGAAATGGCGGATCCGACCGGAAAAGCGCAGGGACTGGGCATTGATAACCTCACTTTTTCGGCCATCAATCAGCCAATCTCCATTCCGGTGCCATTGACCATCCAATCATCTGGAACGAATGTCACTTTCAGTTGGCCGACCGTTGTGGGCCAAATGTACCAACCGGAATACAGCGACGATCTTGGCACCAGCAATTGGATTTCTCTCGGTCCTCCCATCGCTGGCACAGGCAGCAGCGCGAGCTTCACCAATGACCTCGACGCCTCACATCGTTTCTTCAGGTTGAGACTGCTGCCGCCGTGAGTCTCCCAAATGACGACATAGCCGCAACTTATCCTCACAATCTGCCATCGCCAACGAAAACACGCATGAAACAACATTTGCTTATAGCCACCATGACGCTTGCCTTGGGGCTGTCCGATGCCCTGGCCCAGTTCGCTTTTACTCGGGTCGTCTCGACGGTCACCCCGGTGCCCGGCGGGAGCGGCCCGTTCGACTTCATGGCCTACCCATGCACCGATGGCCAGCGCGTCTATTTCAACGGGGCCGACGAGGCGAACCACCAGGGCGTCTTTGGCGGCACTGGCGGCGCGCTGACCACGTTGGCGGATTGGACCACGCCGATTCCCGGCGCGAGCGGCGTGTTCGAGGATTTCGATCGTCCGCA